>JAEOTI010000798.1 GCA_016839955.1 Candidatus Hodarchaeota archaeon
AGATTCTATACTGAAGAAGGCGTCGTCTATGCAGTAGAAGGAGTATCCTTTAAGATGTATAAAGGAGAAGTGTTAGGATTTGTGGGTGAAACAGGATGCGGAAAATCCGTCTCTGCATTATCAATTGTTCAATTGATCCAACCTCCGGGAAAAATTATAGATGGGAGTGTTGATTTTCTGAATGAAGATTTGCTCAAAAAATCAAATAAGGAAATTCTTTCGTATAGGGGAGATAAGATAACAATGATTTTTCAAGACCCGATTAATTCCCTTAATCCAGTATTTACCGTAGGGAAACAGATTTCTGAAGTACTTTTGTTACACAAAGAAGAAGAACTTATGATTGAAGCTTCTAAGCATGAAAACAAAGGAATATATGAAGTGTTAAGAGACAGAACACTAAAAATCTTAGAAGATTTGAATATACCCTCTCCCGAGAGTATTATTGATAGATATCCACATGAATTGAGTGGAGGAATGAGACAAAGAGTTCAAATCGCCATGGCTATAGCATGTAGCCCAGTTTTATTAATAGCAGATGAACCTACAACAGCCTTAGATGTAACAGTACAGAACCAAATATTAAAACTTATGAAGGATTTACAAAAAGACTATGATACTTCAATACTGTTCATTACACATGATTTATCAGTTATTTCTAAAATGTGTAATAGAGTGGCTGTAATGTATTGTGGCTCAATAGTGGAGTATGGAGCGATTAAGACTATTTTTAAGAAGACATATCACCCCTATACAAAAGGTTTACTGGCTGCGGTTCCTATTGGAGGTAAAAAAGACGAATTAAAGGCTATACGTGGAATGCTACCTAATCCTATTTATCCTCCAGACGGATGTAAATTTCATCCTCGTTGTGAATATTGTTTCGAACCATGTAATTCTGAAATACCAAAATCTATGGAAGTTGAACCAAATTATTTTGTTTCTTGTCATCTTTATGATCCCCAATTTAAAGAACAAATAAAATTAAATTAAAAAAATAGTATAAAGAGAAAAGTGAGTATATGATATTCCAAGTTCCAGGTGAAACAGCTGTCCTCTCAATAATTTTATTCATATTAGTGTTATTTTTGAATATGGGTGTAACCTTATTCTTTATGAATTGGGGGAGTAAAATACAAGTCGTTAAGCGCAGAAGCATGTTTTTTTTGATTAGTCTCATTCCAGGAATTCTTTTTATTTTGATTGAATTTCTAGTGGTCGATGATTTTTCATTTCAATTTGTTTTTATAATGGCTATATCTTTAATAATATCACTAGTTTCAGCTCTTATTATTAAACAATTATCTTATAAAACGATTCCCCGTTATATTATTGAAGATCAATTAATCAAGTTAGAAGAAGGCAATGAGCTATTAAAAGTAAAGAATCTTAAAGTACATTATCCTTTGAGAGGCGGATTTCTAAGAAGACAGATTGGCTCAGTTAAGGCAGTTGATGGTGTGTCTTTAAGTATAAAATCAGGACAGACATTAGGATTGGTGGGAGAAAGCGGATGCGGAAAATCTACTCTAGCGAAAGCTGTTCTTGGATTAGTAGAAATTGAGGATGGGGAAATAAAATTTCAAGATGATGTTTTAAGTGGAAAAAAATATCCGAGACATCTAAGAGAAAAAATACAAATTGTATATCAAGATCCTGATGCCTCATTAAATCCGCGCATGAAAGCTATTGATATAGTAACTGAGCCTCTAAAAAATCTTTATGGAATTACAGGCATGAAAGAACTTAGAAAACATGCTTTAAGATTATTAAATGATGTCTCATTAAAACGAGAACATCTAGATCGGTATCCTGATGAGTTTTCTGGAGGGCAAAAACAGAGATTGGTGATAGCAAGAGCATTAGCATCGAATCCTAGTTTAATTATTTTAGATGAACCCACTTCAGCTTTGGATGTTTCTGTTCAAGCACAAATTCTGAATTTATTAAAGGAATTGCAAAGGACGTATAATTATGGGTATATGTTTATTACTCATAATTTAACTGTTGTAGAATACATTGCCGATCATGTCGCTGTGATGTATCTTGGAAGAATAGTTGAGATTGGGAGTTCAGAGCAGGTTTTCTCCAAACCAACTCACCCATATACTATTGCATTACTGAATTCTGATATTAAAATTGATCCAGATGATCAAGAAATTAAATATGTTATTGACGGTGAAGTTCCAAGCCCAATCAATCCTCCACATGGTTGTCATTTTAATCCAAGATGTTCCTCGGATGCTCGAACAAAAGAATGCGAGTTTGAGGCCCCTCATGAAATGATAATTGGAGAAGATCACTCTATTTGGTGCGTTAATGTACCAACCTCAATAGATATTGATACATTAATAGAGAAGTACGATGACTGGAACGGGGATAAAGCAGAGGATAAATTAGAATAGACGAGGATTACTCTATTTGAGTCCTAAACAACATAAAGAATATAAAACCTTTAAATATGATGCATCTCCTTTTTTCTTTTACATTGATGTTCTTCCTCTTGATCTATCTCAATATGATATTCCACATCATGTTGAATTGTTGAAGGAAGTTCAATCAAATCCAATAATGCCTCTTCCTTTGAGAGTAGATCGTGTATTTAGTGGTGAATCTACAATATTAATTAGACCTAGGGATCATATATTGTTCCCTATTGATGAAAAAATTGCTTTTATCAATCCTCTTCCATTTATTAAATCGGGGATTACGAAGCTCCTTTACTTTACAGAAGTTAGGGCTTCGAGAGAGTTTGTTTTATCACTTACTTTAGAAAATGCTAAAAAATGGTGGAATTCTACTAAATATCTTTATGGAAAATTACGAACACTTGAAGAGGATTTTGTAGCATTCTTAAAGGCCTATTTACATATCATGATTAAAGCAAAGATTAATAATGAAGACTTATTTAGTGCAGCAAAACAATACTGTGAACTAATAAGAGATGTTTGTTACCAAAGAATCGAGGAAAAACATATATTTGTAGAACTGAAGGGTAAGGAAAAATTTATTGACATGTATAAAATGAAAGATGGGAATGTTTACGAAAAAGCTTTCAAAAAAACAAAAAGAGAACTTCTATATCCCACATTCGTTGATATTGAGGTTTTAAATTTTGAAAGAGAAGGATATTCTCAATTTAATTCAGATAATTTAAATGTTAAACCAAAAGAATTGAAATATATCCCATTACTTATATATGACGATCTGTTGGAATGTATGCTTCAAAACCTCGAGATTTTGGAAGAAGGTGAAAGTGAAATAATAGATCCATCATATCTCTTAGAAAATAACACAATTAAATTAGTAGACAAGGAGATTCCAGATTCAGAATCATATATATGGTTAAAAGATTTTGAAGAAATAGATATAGATTCAATTATGAATTCATTTGAGCCTACTTTTCCTTATGATCTAAGATAAAATAGATAAAAATAAAAATATTGATTATTTCTTCACGTTTGTCCTAACAAACTCAACAATATCGCTCGTCATTGAGCCGGGACCATAAACATTAGCCACACCCATCTCCTTGAGTTTTGGGAAATCTTTTGCGGGAACAACGCCTCCCACTAGGATCATGATGTTTTCTAACACACCGCGTTCTTTCAATAAATCAATAATTTGTTGAGTATAAGCAAAATGAGCCCCAGAGTGAATGCTTAGTCCAATAACATCGACATCTTCCTGGATTGCTGCCTCAACAATCTGATTGACATTTTGAAAACCACCAAAGATAAGTTCCATGCCTGCGTCTCGTAATGCTCTTGAAACTACAATACCGCCTCTCCAATGACCATCAATCCCAGGTTTTGACATTAAAATTCTAATCTTTTTTTCGCTCATTCATGTCCACCTCATCATATAGCTAAAGGAGGGTCCCAGATCCCCCAGATTTCTCTGTAAATATCGCATATTTCACCGACAGTTGCTCCTTCTTTCGTAGCTTCCATAATTACAGGCATTACATTTTCCTCTCTTTCACATACTCCTCGTAGTTTATCAAGAATCTTCTCAAGTTTAGCATTATCTCTACGTTCTTTTAATTTATTTATTCTATTTACTTCAATTTCAATAGCTGATTCGTTTGTACGGAAAACATCAGTCACATCGTCATATGGAACTTTATACTTGTTTACACCAAGCATAATTTCTTCACCTTTTTCAATCCGCATTCTTCTCTTGTGAAATGCGTCCCTCATCTCTTTATATAACCAGCCTGTTGATAATGCTTTGTCAATGGATCCTACCTTTTGAATCTTGTCCATATAAGTCCAAACTCTCTCCTCAATCTCGTCAGTCAACCATTCAACATAATAACTTCCAGCTAATGGATCTATCGTATTAGTAATCCGTGTTTCATCAGCAATAACCTGTTGAGTTCGTAATGCAACAAGAGCGGCTTGTTCTGAAGGTAAACAGATCGCCTCATCATAAGAGTTTGTATGAAGTGATTGACAACCACCTAGATTTGCTTCAAGTCCTTGAATTGCAGTA
>JAEOTI010000244.1 GCA_016839955.1 Candidatus Hodarchaeota archaeon
AAACTCCCAGGATTTTTTATTTACATCATAAACCACGAACCCTTTCTGATCCTCTCGTTCATCGAAGTTAACTCGTTCTAAAGCACCTGGTACAACGATTTTTCCGTTTTCTAAGGATTGATGAAGGTGTACATGACCAAAAACCGTTAAATCAACCGTTTTTAAAGGAAGCATATCAGTACGGATTTCAAATTCTTGCCCTAAGACTACTTCAGGATTATTCATTTCACGCAATTTACTTCCACTGACATAAAAATGACCTACAATTATCCGGATATCAGTGTCAAGGAGTTCTAATTCATGCTGTATTGCTCTTTTAAAGGTTTGTTGGCTAATTCTTAACCAATCTTCCCTAGGAATGCTCTGACCGATTTGTTCTTCGAGCATTCCAATAATCTGTTCAGGAGAAAGATATGGTAATAGTAAAAAACCTATGTGAAGGCCATTTTGTAATTTTATAGTCTTATGATCAAGAGTCCGAGCAATATATGCATTTGGTAAAAGTGAAATATCTTGGTAAGCTGCCCCTTTTGCTAAAGCCTGTGGAGAATCATGATTGCCTCCAATAACAATGAGTGTAATTCCTTCTGCATTTAATGGCTCAAGAACCAATTCAGCAACAAGTTTTCGAGTGGTAGGGCCAATTCTTGGATGATCGTATAAATCTCCAGCAATAACAAAAATCTCTGCTTTTTGATCAATAGCATATTGAACTGCCCGTTGAAGGGCATGAATAAAGTCAAGTGCCCGTTCAGAGATACCAGTGGTTGAATCACGTTTGTAACTATACTGTCGTCCAATATGGCAATCAGAGACAAACACAATTTTGCTCATTTTGAGCTCCATCTCTGAAAAAATTATTATTATGAATTCTTTTTCAAAGCTTGAGCTATATCAGCATTTGAAAGTTTTGCAATAAGATCTCGTGTAACAACATCAATTTCCCATTTTTTAGCCATCAAGTTTTCTTTATAATTCTGAACCGAGAAGATCGTAGGAACTGTAATAGCATCACCAATTGCAAAGACCTGTCGCTTTCGCATTCGTCTAAGGATTGGGGTCCATGCGCGGGGATCAACCTTTCGAGAGATGGCTGCTTGAATATCATTTGCGTCTTCCAATCGTAATACAAATCTCGTGCTGATCTGGGAAAGAACTTTGGAAGGAATTTCTGAGGGCATTTGATCAACAATGGCAAGGACAAGTTTGAATTTGCGTGTTTCTCTAATCATTTTGGGAAAAACGGTATGGTGGGCTATTTCACTTGATAGGAATAAATGAGCTTCCTCTAAAATAAAAACTAATCGAGGAAAAACGTCTTGAAAATCTCTACGGTACCAATAATCCAACCTTCGACCAAGAACATTAGCTAATAACAACCGAGCACTTATGTCCTCTGCATATTCCCCCATACTGAACACAAGAGATTTTCCTTGTTTCAGTAGCTTTGGTAAATCGTCTAAGAAAATAATTTGACCGGTTTTTGTGGTTTTGTCGCGTTCATGGATAAAATCAAAACGAGTTAGATGTTGTAATCGGTCCACTAACGCCCGAAAAACACCTTTATGAATATCTAATTCTTTTACCCAATCTGTAGACGCTTCTAGAATTGTTAGTATCAAAGACTTTCCTACGCTTTTGTTATCATCGAAAGTGTATAGAGCTCGAATCATTGGATCTGAAAGGTCTTGACACATTAGAATTATATCACTAATAGTTAGTTCATTATAATCAAGGACCAATTGGAAATCTGTATTTTCATCAATGCGATTAGGGTCAAGTCCGATAACCGCTATTTGATCAGGAAAGAAAAATTTTAAACCAGGAGCCTGGAAGGCATCTCGGCTTCGGTATCCAAAAGAATCATGTGGATCAATAACAACTAATTGAGCAACCCCTGCATGAAGAATATTACCAGCTAAAATTAATTCAAAAATTGTCTTCCCTGCACCAGTTTTTCCAAACGTTGCAAAAGGTAAGGAGACTAATTCTTTTAGGTCAATAGGAACTTCAAAATCAGCGAATCCAGGGAGATGTCCTGCACTCCGAGAATAATCAGTTTCTTTATACACTACTTTAAGGTCTTCAGGACTCGCTAATCGCACTGGACAATAATAGGGGGGAATTGTATCTGCTTCAACAGATTCATTGGGATTATCCTTGGGAATTGCGGCCAAAGGAGTAAGAAATGCAATTGCTTGTTGTTTAGGTAACCCACTTTCCACAAAATGGACAGGAAAATATTGATCCTTGTATGGTGAATTAGCAAGTTTTGCTACTTGGGGATCAGGTGGATATTCTAACCCTGCGACAAGACAATAATAACTATAACTTTCACCTTCAACGATTAAAGGTTGTCCCACGTGAATATGTTCACTTGGAACGGTGAGTTTAATACTAATACCCGCTTCTGTATTAGCAGAAATAAGTGAACCTATTGAATTGGTAAGTTCTTCATTAGACAAAAGATTTTCCTCTTTATTTTGTCATTAGATCTAATCTTTCATGAATTCCGCCTTGGACACGTGCGTAATGATCTGTTAATCCTGCCATTAGTTGTTCTATTGGGAGATTAGCTTCAATACCCGTATCAAATATTAGTTGATCCGGTATAACATCCAAATTTCGAATTATTTTACATATCTGATGAGCTTCTGTGAGAGGTGCAGGATAACCAGGCATTCGAAGATCTTTTGCATAGGTAGCTAGTGAAGGAAATAATTCTTCTGGAGTTACAGAATAGAGATCTGCTCTAAACCACTTCAAAGCTTGAGGATGAAGGTGAACAAAATAAGAATCACCTATACTTTCAATCCAATCAATTCTCGGAGGAGTCCAGGGGACGTAGCAACAATCTGCTTTACCTACAAATTGTGAAATAGTTTGTTCATCAGTTAAAAGTCGGTTAAATGTTCGAGTTCGGTTAGTTTTACTTATTCCTACTAGCCAATGATTTTTTTGATCAACTAGAGTTGCTAGTTTATGTAAAAGATCCTCTAAAGGATCCACTCTCAAAACACTCAGAGTGCCATCAAGGGCAATGATGTGTTCTCGATTTTTATTTGCCATTTTTAATGCAAGAGTCAATTCAAAATAATGCTGAAAACCACTATAAAGGAGAGTTTGTTCGCGTGGTCCTTTTCCAGAGAAATTAATTAAAGCAATGTTAAGATCAGTTTCAGGATCTGAGTCTGGAACTTCTACACCCTGTTCATTAGTAATTAAAACAATTTGATCCATTACTTCTACATCTTGAAGAATTAAGCGTTGATTATCTTTAGTACAATAATTCATTCCAGCTGCTCGAAACAGAAATATTTCACTTTGAGTTTTAATATCATGCCAAAGCTTTCGAAATGAACCATCAACTGCAATCATTGGGCGAGGATCTTGATCTAAATTAAATTTGATTGCTTCTAAATCTAAAACTTCTTTATTTTCTTCTAGTTGGACTGAAGCTTGTTTATGTAACTCTTGGATGCGAGTAAAAACCTGAAAACATTGTGTTCGAAGATCCTCAGAACTCATAGGTTATTACCAAATGTTATTCCTTTATAACCATAATCAAGAGATAATTAGAATAATCTAATTTGTCAAAGTTCTGATTTATTCTACATTCCTTTGTACCAAATCCGAAATGGTAATTTAACAAAAAACTTTGATTCAATATCACCCGGTTGGTTCATTATCCATAAAATTATCATCCCTGGAACAATAGATGCAAAAAGCATTAGTACAACCATATACCCTATAACAGGGATAGTAAGTATGCCCATTAGTCCATAATTCATCTTTTTTCGAATGTTGTAGGCTCTTTGATACGTTGTGTCAGATAATTTGAATTTTAAAAGTTCATTAAAACCTTCAATGGGGATCTTTGCACGTACTTTCTTATCACCATCGCTTGCCAGTTTCCATACTCTCTTTTGACTTATCTCGTACTTTCGCTTAGTGAATATCCAAGCAATGGCCCCTATCCAACACAAAAAAACTCCTAAGACCATAGTAATTCCAAGAATGATAACATAGACCTCAAAAAGACGTTTGATCTTCCTTTGATGTGCGTATATTTCATATGCATGACGGGGAGTATTATTCTTAAGAAACTCAGGGAAAAATTTTCTGATTTTTTTGATCATAACTATATCTGATTTGCGTGTCGGCAAGAATAATCTCCTTCAACGGATATTCAGTAAAATTATGTCTAAATCTATGTGTACATAGAAAAAAACCTTCTTATGTTCTTAAGATCTTTTCAATCAAACATTAATTACAACGTGATTCAATTGAAGAAAGTAGTTGACGTCTTTGTACATCCTCGAGATGTACTTGGACCATCTGGGAAAGCCACAGGGAGTATGACGTGGTTCGACCATCCGTATCATATTGAGACCGTGACGGATGGTGGGACAGGTCGTCGAAAACTCGCTGCTCAACGGGAAGCATTGGGCTGTAAAGAGATGAAAGGCAGTCTGTCAACTGAAGAACAAACAGTTTTTGCTCAACTAGAAGAACTTGTACCCTCTGGGGAAATTGCTGTTGTTGTTCATGATTTTAGTAAGTTTTTTAGTCGTTTAAAGGCTAGAATACGATTTAAGACAACGAAGACTCCAATTGTGGTCATCGGAGAACAAATTTTTCGATGTTTGCCAACTAAGGAAGATTTTCGAATAGCTTTACAACTAGAATAACTATCATTTTTCTCAAAGAGAGACTAACATCAAATGACAGTTCTTCATTAGATATTTCTATTTACCATTCAATTAGCTGTTCGAGGATGTCTTGTAGCATTGCTCCAAGAATCTTATCTCCTTTCACCTTTGAAGCAAGCTTTGAATTACCATAAACCCCACTTGGCGAGTAATTCTCTTTTAATGGGTCATGGCGATTAAAAGAGCCTTTTACAAATTCTCTTGTTGTACAAGATGTTGCTTGAGACATTGACACTGTGTTTGGAGCGATAACAAGCAAGATCGATGTTTCAATTTCATCTCCGTGTGATCCAAATGGTTGTTCTTGTATTTCTTTTGTAATAGATTTACATCGTTTTCCGTGATAAACATTGATGAGTTTGAGATCAGCTCCTTCAAATTCTCGAACTAGGTTCTCCAATGGTTTAATAGTGCTTATTCCTGTATTTAAAACAGCTATTCGAGAGATACCTGCAAATTCAATGTTGATTAGGATTTCTTTTACCATTGAAGAAAATAGCTCAGCTGTTAAAGAAACACTTCCTGGATAGTCTATAAAGGCAGGATAGTACCCATAACCTAATGTAGGCCAAACCAATACATTTAGCTTTTGAATTAGTTGGTTAACAAGCCATTCAGCTTGAAGGTAATCAGTATTCATCGGAAGATGGAAACCATGCTCTTTTGAAGCAGTTCCTATTGGAAGAATACCAATCGCATTACTACTAACTCGTTTTTCTACCTCTAACCACGTTATGTTTTCTACTCGTGTTCCTTTAACCCTTTCCGGCATTACTATCATCACAAGATCCTTTTTATTCGTTTTATTGCCATTCTATTAAAAGAAAGTTTGATGTTAAGTTGATACTTCATGGTCACAAAAGAAAGAGAATGTAGATCAGTGTTTGTCAATATCCTAAATTTTTCTACAGGATTAGTAATCTAAAGGATTATATTTTCTTTATAATATCAATTCGGAATCTTTGTTTATCAATATCTAAATCCCCGACTTAAAAGAATATAGTTAATAATTGATTAATTTTTAAAGGATTGGGAGAGATCTAGACTGAGTACTCCTATGATAAGACAATGGAAGGAAATTAAGCAACAGTATCCTCATTGTATCATTTTTTTTCGATTAGGAGATTTTTACGAAACTTTCGGAAAAGATGCGAAAATCGCAGCAAAAACCTTAGGTATTACTCTAACTAGTCGAGGAACAGGAAAAAATCGTATACCCTTAGCTGGTGTCCCATATCATTCCTTAGACGGATATCTTGCGAAGATGGTTCAAGCAGGACATCATGTGGCGATATGTGAACAAGTGCAAGATCCTAAAGAAGCAACGGGGATTGTTGATAGGAAGGTTGTTCGTATTGTTACACCAGGAACTATTCTCGAAAGTTCGCTGTTAGATGAACATAAAAACAATTATATTGGCTCAGTATTTCGAGAAAGAGAAAAATTAGGACTTGCAATCGCTGAGCTTTCTACAGGAGAACTTCTGTTAAAAGAATGGGAAGAGAAAGACACATCGAAACTATTCAATCTTCTCCAAGGTGAAATAGCTGGTTTTAGTCCGTCTGAGTTTTTAATTACGGATTCACAATTTCACAACACCAAACTAAGTGATATTATTACTGAAGTAATTAGCACTTCAGTTACAACAATCCAGGATCATCATTTCATCTATCATACAGCGCTTGATATTCTTCGAGAAACTCTAGGTGTCTTATCCCTGGAGCCGTTCAATTGTGAAGAACTCAGTGCAGCTGTAAGTGCCGCTGGAGGTTTGATTGCCTATCTTAAAAAAACTCAAATGAAGGCTATCAGGAACTTTAAAACAATAAAGGTATTGCGAAGTGATAATAATCTCATTTTAGATTCTATTACATTGAGAAATCTTGAGATTCTAAGGAATATGAGAGATGGGACAAAACAAGGCACACTCATTGATGTTTTCGAAAATCCTCAGACACCAATGGGTGGTCGAATACTTCGAAATTGGTTAGTTCACCCTCTTATGGATATACGAGAGATAAGACAACGACATGAATCAGTGGAAAGGTTAGTTAAAGAGACAATACATCGAAAAGAACTCTGTTCTCATCTTCGAAGAATCAGTGATATGGAACGAATAATTAGTCGAGTAAGTTATGGAAGCGCTAACCCTAGAGACCTTGCTGCTCTACGTGAATCTCTACAGAACATACCTCAAATTAAAGAAATACTTAATAGATTTCCTGATGTTTTATTTTCAACCCTGTCTGATCAGATTAACTTGCATACTGATTTAGAGATCTTTCTAAGGGCTTCACTTATGGAAAATCCTCCGCAAACAACAAGAGAAGGAAATATTATCGCAACTGGATATAATTCTGAAGTGGACTCATTAAGGGAGCTTGTTCGAGGATCTGAAAGATGGTTGGACAGATTTGAAGAACGAGAGAAAAAAAGAACTGGTGTTAAAACGATTAAAACGGGTTATAACAAAGTTCACGGTTATTATATAGAAATAACAAAAACTCAACTTAGAAACGCTAAAATTCCTTCAGATTGGGAAGCACGTCAGACATTAGTAAATGCTCAGCGGTACATATCAAAAGAACTGAAAGAATATGAGAAAAAAGCCGTCACTGCTGAAGAAAAATTGAAAGCACTCGAATATCAAATCTATAAAAATGAAATTCTGACAACAATCGAAACTGAGTCTAATCTTATACAACAAACAGCAGTTGCTCTTGGAGTTCTTGACGTTCTCTGTCTCTTTGCAGAAACTGCTGTTATGAATAGATACATTCGTCCCGAATTGACAGAAATACCAGAAATTACTATTCAGGAAGGACGCCATCCAGTTGTAGAAAAGCTCGCAGGATTTGATAAGTTCATTTCTAATGACGTCTTTCAAAATGAAGAAAATTATCGCTTCTTAATCATATTCGGCGCGAATATGAGCGGGAAAAGCACTTTTATCCGACAAGTAGGATTACTAGTTTTGATGGCTCAGACAGGATCATTTATTCCTGCACAAAAAGCCAAGATTGGAATAGTGGATCGAATCTTTACTCGGATGGGGGCTTATGATGAAATTAGTCGTAGCTCCTCTAAAGGACACACAGGAGCTCCTGGTGCTTCTACTTTCATGGTTGAAATGAGAGAAGTAGCAACAATATGTCATAACGCGACATCTAGAAGTCTAATTTTAATGGATGAGGTTGGAAGAGGCACAGGAACTTTTGACGGTCTCGCATTAGCTTGGAGTCTTGCTGAATACATACGAGATAATGTGAGAGCTCGTACATTACTTAGCACACACTTTCACCAACTTAGTGAACTTGGTCTGCATAAGGGAATTAAGAATTATCACTTAGCTGTAAAAGAGACTGAAGATGATCTTGTTTTTTTGTATAAATTGAAGGAAGGTGCGACTGATAAGTCATTTGGAATACACTGCGCTAAATTTGCTGGGGTACCTATCGAAATAGTCAAACAGGCTGAAAAGATATTATCAGAGATTGAAAACACAACTGTTATTGAAATTCCAACGAGTCTCAAAGAAAAACTATCGAAACAACAAATAAGAAAAAAATCCAAATCGCTTTCAGATTTCTTATAAAAAGCAATTCTAAACCTGAAAATTGAATAAAATTAAAAAAACTTTTATTCTTCATCAAAGAGTAGTTCTGGAGCCATCCTTTCAACTACTTTGCGCATCCATTTGACAATAGGTTGAAAGGCTTCAGATTTAGCGCAATTGTCCAATTTTTTTAATTGATCTTCAAAAACTCTGCGACAGGAGTCGAATTGTAGTAGTTCATCAGTTGAAACATCAAAAGATCCTGGTGGAATAAATATTGTTATATGTTCTTTTTCAGGTTGAATCGTAGCCAACATCCTGAACTCCTGAGAAGAGAAAGACTATTTTATAAACTATTTCGCATTTTCCTTTTATACTCATTGATTATTTCCTTTTTTTCTCAGTAAAAACATGAGAAGAAGTACTAAAAATCCGACAATAAAAAGTTCATTCTCTTTTTATTAATTTGATTAAATTCAAAAAGTATAACAAATGTTTCTCAGAGACTTATTTCTTTGTTAAATTAATTAGAACTTCTCCAAGCTCCTTCAACCATGAAAAATGGGTAAAAATAAAAATTGGGAAGAAACTATACAATTTTGATGATCAGATTCAAATGAAGAAGTTCTCTAAATTCTATATTGATTATAGTTGGACTAAAACTAGAAAAATCGATAATTATTGACCCAAAATGAAAATGTATAAACTAGCAATAAAGTGGGTTTAACCATGCGTGTTGCAGTTATTGGGGTTGGTATGACTAAATTTGGACATAGAAAAGATGCCAGCCTTAGAGAATTAGCTTTTGAGGCGACAAAAGCCGCTATTGATGATTGTGATGGAAAAATCGACATAAATGAAATTGAAGCTGTTTTTTCTGGAATTGCTTCAGACCATTTTTCCCAACAACTTCAACCAGGAGCATTGTTTAGCGATTATTTAGGGATTGCCCCCAAACCAAACTTTCGTGTTGAAGCAGCCTGTGCTACGGGAAGTGCAGCTCTCCGGACAGGAATTATGGCTATAAAGTCTGGTATGCACGACCCTGTTTTAATTGTGGGTGCAGAAAAGATGTGTGAAGTTGATACGCCCACAGCAGTAGGTTTCATTGGGCGAGGTGGGGATGTACAATGGGAAGGTGGACCATTTGGAACAACTTTCCCTGGAAATTATGCAATGATTGCAAGAGCTCATATGGCACGATATGGGACCACTAAAGAAGACTTAGCAGATGTAGCAGTGAAAAATCATTATTATGGTGCTATGAATCCTAACGCCCAATTTCAGAAAGAAATCACTCGGGATAAAGCATTGCAAGCACCGATGATTGCTTCACCGTTGGGATTATACGATTGTTCTCCTTTAACTGATGGTGGTGCTGCTGCTATTCTAGTTTCAGAAGAAAAAGCAGCCATGTATTCTGATTCACCAGTTTGGATCGAAGCATCAGCAGTAGCAACAGATACTATGTCATTACTTGATAGAAAATTACTAACTGAATTCAAAGCTTCTCAGGAAGCTGCTCGTGTAGCATATGATCAAGCCAAAATAAGATTCGTAGAAATCGATGTAGCTTGTGTTCATGATTGTTTTACAATCGCAGAAATCGTCGCATATGAAGACCTAGGTTTTTGTCCCGTTGGTGAAGGTAAAGCAATGATTAGAGAAGGAGAATCTTTTGTTGGTGGAAGGATTCCTGTTAATGTTGATGGGGGGCTAAAAGCAAAAGGTCATCCCCTGGGCGCAACGGGTCTAGGAATGATGAAAGAGATTGTTGGGCAGCTTCGAGGTGAGGTTGAAACTGGAAGACAGGTAGATGGTGCAGAACTTGGTTTAATGCATAATATTGGTGGGACCGGTCATTACGCGTTTATTCATATTTTACGGAGGTAATGAAATTGACTTTTGGCATTCATAATTGGATTGTTGAATCAAAAACAAGTCGATTTTATGAAAAATTGAAAGAAGGAAAAATTGAAGCAACTCGATGTATCAAATGTGATGAAATTTATTATCCTCCTCGCTCTGATTGTCCACTTTGTTATGACTCTGGAATTCAGTGGTTTGAAATAAAATCAAGAGAAGGTACATTAAAGACTTTTACTACAATCACAGTTTCTCCAACAGAATTTGCTGATTTTATGCCATATTGTGTTGGCATATTGGACCTTCCAGAAGGAGTTTCAATAATGGGTTGGATTAAAGATGCATCTGAAGATTTAATGGTTGGAGATAAATTTCAGATTAATTTAGAACAGAAAGCGGGACGAACGATGATTTGGTTCTCAAAACAATTTGAATGAATGTTATTCTTCGTTCTTTTCCTCTTCACTTGTAAGTGGAAATAACACTCGACCTTCCATACCCCCTGCAACAGTAATAATTTCTCCTGAAATATGTCCTGCAAGATTATTTGAACATAAGAAAGTAATCATTGAAGCCACATCTTCAGGTTCTGCTATTTTCCTTAATGGTGTTGTTTGTAATGCGTGTTGCATCTGTTCTGGATCTTTAAGCGCTTCAGCTGCCATAGGTGTCCGTGTCCAACCAGGACACACTGCATTTACCCTACCTTTTTTTGCTAAAGTAATTATTTCATTTTTTAGACTACGAACCATACCATATACTATTCCAGCTTTTGTAGCTGCATAGTCAACATGTCCTGCTTCCCCAAAAATAGCGGCCGTGGAACCCACAATGATCAAATTTGCATGATCCATTTGATGTGTCTCTAGATTTTGGAAAAAGTTTTGACAACTTAGAAAAGTTGAAGTAAGGTTATTGGAAACAGTTTTGTTCCATTGGGCAAGTGACATTTTATGGATAGGAACAAACGGTTCATCCCATACCCCTGCATTTGCTATTAAGATGTCTATACGTCCGATTTCTTCTTGAGCGGTATTAAAAAGGTTTCGGACCAAGGTTTCATCAGAGAGATGAGCACCCATTACTAAAGTTTTAACATCAGTTAACTCTTCTGCCAAAGCTTCAGCACTTTCTTTATTCTTTTTATATTGAAGTGTAAGGTTAACTCCCTCTTTTGCTAAAGCTCTTGCGGTAGCAGATCCGATTCCACCAGAAGCACCAGTAATTAAGGCATGTAAGCCATTTAAACGACTATCCATTATCAATTCTACCTTTTCAGGATTCTTGAAGAGTAAATAAGTGTAATAATTGAGCTTACTTCTAATATCATAGATTTGAGAATCAGGTTCAAGTTCTTTTCTTACTATGAAAGTTATTAAGAGAACATTTTAAAGTGTTGAATAGATATATTCAACATCTTTTGAGGATTAAAATTGGATACAAACTGGAAGATACGTGATACACATATTCATTCAAATTTTTCATTTGATGGACAATCTTCCATTCGTCAAATAGCTGAATGGGGCATTAAGCTGGATTGTGATGCTTTATGGATAACTGACCACCTAGAAATTGACCAAAATTCTGAATATTATTCTGAGTATCCTTATCAAAAAATCAAAGATGAGTTAGATAGAGTAAAATCTACAATTTCCCAACCTGAGCTTTTTTTAGGAGTTGAAATAGGCTATCATCCACAGTTTCTGGAATCTATTGAAAATTTTCTCTCTTTAAACCGTTTTGACTATGTAATTGGTGCGGTACATCAAGTTAATGGTAAGTATTTAACTAAAGAGTTTTTTAAAACGGGATTAGAAGCTTATGAGATATATTTACAGACTAATCTTGAAACGGTAGAGAGTGATTTGTTTGATTCTTTAGCTCATCTTAATAGACCTTCAATATTTTTATCAAATAAAATATCCCTTGATCTAGAAACAATGCCTGAACTACTTTCTAAAATGATAAAAAACCAAGTTGCATTTGAGTTTAACACGCGAGATGGAATAAATTCGGATCAGATATCTTTACTCAGATTATATCAGCAAATAGGTGGACGAAAAGTTACACTAGGATCTGATGCTCATCATGTATCAAAAATAATGAATCATTTTGATTCAGCATATGGTATTCTCAAAAGATTTGGATTTGATACCGTTGTAACCTTTATTGACCGCCAAGAAAAGAAAATACTAGTACCATAGATTTCTTCCATTATTTATCTTAAATTTTCCATTTCAGTATTCAGAAGGTAATACATGATTGAAATTAAGCGGATTTGAAAATTATTATTCACTTTATTGCCCCTGTCTACTTCCACAGCTTGGACAAAATCTTAGAGAATGATCATATTGATAACCACAAGCTGGACAAGTATTAATTTGTTTAGAACCTTTTTTGTTCAAAGAACCGACAATTCCAGTAGTAATTCGTTCTGGCATTCTCATATGTAATTGTTGAGCTTTTACTTGCCGAAGTATCATGCTAATTATACCAGATGCACAGCATAGTATTATTATGGCAGTATAGAATCGTTCAACTGTATCTTTATACGAATATTCATCAACTAAGTGAATTAGAGCAATTAAGTCGAATAAGAATAGAGGAATGAAAAAACTGTAAGTAAAATGTTGAAAAGGGTTGAGATTTTGAGTCTGGGCTCGTAAAAGACCACCATAGCCAGAAATAAAGCAAATCGTTGTAGCAATCAAGAACAAGTCCAGAGAATTTAACAAAGAGAGCAAAAAAATAG
>JAEOTI010000049.1 GCA_016839955.1 Candidatus Hodarchaeota archaeon
AGAGGTTGTCCAAGCTGACCGTGTTCTAGTTAAAATCCAACGAGCAATCACCTCTCGTATTATTAGAGACTTGGAGAAATACGCAAAAGATGAGCCTGAGAAGTATGGGGAGTTTTATTCGAAATTTTCTCCATTTTTAAAGGAAGGAGTAATCAAAGATTCAAGAAATCAAGATAAAATATTAGATCTCCTACGTTTTCATTCCACTACTGAGGAGAACCTAACATCACTTAGTGACTATATAGAAAGGATGGAATCAACTCAGAGCAATATTCATTATTTACTTGGTGAAGATTTGCAGACATTAAAAATAAGTCCACATTTAGAGTTTTTTGAAGGACAGGAGGAAGTTCTACTTCTGGATCAACCAATAGATGCATTTTTACTAATGAATGTCACCAAATATAAAGAAAAAGAATTTCATAACGTTGATCAAGCAGCTGTTCCACCTGAAACTGAAAAGAAAGATAAAGAGCCTTCAGATGAACCAAAGATTCCTGAAGGTCCTAAAGACACTGATTTTCCCGAATTAATTACTATAATTAAAGATACTCTAGGGAGTTTAATTGCTGGTGTTCGAACAACAGATGCCTTGAAAACAAGTCCATGTCGGTTAGTTAATCCTGGAACTGGTTTTTCCAGCAGTATGCAACGAGCTTTTAAATACATGGGTGATAAACCGACATTTCAACCACCGAAGATTTTAGAGTTTAATCCTGAGCATAAAATCATAGAAAACCTTAACAAACGAATAAAAGAATCAAAAGAGGATCCTATTATCGATTTAGTCATAACACAGCTCTTTGATAATGCACAAATCTTAGATGGAGAATTTCCAAAATCAGCCGACCTGGTTGAAAGGGTTCAAAGCATTCTTGAAATAGCCCTAAAGGAGAAATAGAAATCTAATCCGGAAAAACAAATATTGAATAAGTATGGCCAGCCTTTGCTGTTCGTTCTTCTTTCTGGATAAATCCTTCTTGTAAGAGAATTTCAAGAGATTTCAATAACTGCCCTTGGTCAATAGTAATTCCCAAAGAATCCAATTTCTCCAAAATTTTGCTCAAAATCCAAGATCCTTGAAAGTTGTTGAGGATTAAGTCTTTTGATTTCATTATTTTGGGATCTATATCTGATTGATTTTGATTGCCTGTTTGAGCAAACGGTTGTTCATATTCCGCTAGGTCCTTTTTGGTAAATTCACTATCCTTTTTTGCATAAATCTTCTTATCTACTACACCTTGGATTATGCTATCTTCTGTCTTTTCTAACAATTTATAAAAAATTCTTGCTTCAGGGTGATTTAGAGTTATTGCATATGAATCTAGACGAATTTCAAGCTGCATTTCTTGAGGAATAAAACGAATTCTTGTTTCAATTCCCGAAGGTGCACGATGATAAACATTGAATTCTTTGTTTTGGTCAATACACAGTAGAGTTTTACTTATTTCTTCAAGGCTGAGGGCAATAGTTCGACCTTCACCTTTAGAGAACTTTTCAAAAAGGCCATTTGAAGACCTTCGAGTCATTTTTATAAAAAAATTCCCAGAATTAGGTGCTGGGATTAAAATTACTCCAATGCTGGCTCGAAAAAAGGAAATATCTTGCAATTCATTCAAATCCTTTAATTTACTAATTAAAAGATTACATAAAAATCCTTCTAACACCTCATTGAAGAAATTGGTTGAGATTGCATACGAAGAAGAGGTAAAAATGATCTATTCTTGAGTTTAAGAACATCAACTATTTTAATTGTTTGTGTCTAAAAATGAAAATCGAATACTTACCATCCCCTGATCTTTACAATGTGGGGCGTACTATTGAAACTGAGAAAGGAGACATGAAAATTGAAACGGATTTTATGCTCCGAGCTATTAAGATAAAAAATACCATAGACAAAGCCATTAATATCAAAAAATGTATTTTTGAGCTCAATTCAGAGTCCGAGAACCAGAAGAAGATTATTTACTCTGCAAAAATATTGGAACAACGTGCTATTACTTTGATCCCATTAATAGACCGTTTGATGGTTCCTAAAACAGGATATAGGGAAATTCTTCGGAAGGGAAATGTAGGTCAGATGTTTGGAACTGAATATTTTTGGGACATGAACCAATTTACAGGATCAGCAGCACTTAAACCAAACCAAGAGACGGGTTTTACATATGAACATTTCAGAATCACTTCTTTAAAATCTATAGATGAATTAAAAATAACAATTGTTTATGAAATAAATAGTAGAATTGAGAAAACCACAATTACGATTCCAATTGTCAAGTATCAAAATCTTAATGACTATATCTTCCCTTTGAAAGGAGCTTGGATAGTAATTGGTAATTGGGATGACCCATATGATCACCGGGAAGCCCATGGACAAGAATTTGCGATAGACCTTGTACAGTTGGACGATTTAAGATATTTTCAAGATAAGGAAAGACCATTAAACGAGTATTCATGTTATGGGAAACCAATCTTTGCAGCCGCTGATGGAAAAGTGGTTGAGTGTCACGATGGAATACCTGAAGCCCCTACTTCTTGTTCTGATCTACATAAAACGAAAATTCTCGAACTATTACAAAATCATGGCTATGCAGCCATAGCTGCTGGAAATTATGTAATCATTGAACATAAAGGTGGTGAATTTTCGTTTTATGCTCATATGAAACCTGATTCAGTCAATGTGAAGCCTGGTGATAAAGTTGAGCAGGGACAGGTAATAGGTAATGTTGGAAACTCAGGACATTCGACTGGACCCCACTTACATTTCCATCTAATGGATAAACCATGTATTCTAACTGGTCGTGGCCTACCATGCTTCTTCAAAAATTTAACAGACGTTTGGGGGCAATCAGTGAACATTATTGCACAAAATTATTTAGTTATTCACACGACTTAACTTTAGAAATATGTTGAAAAAGTAAAAATCACAAAAGAAAAAAAGGATCTTTAAAGCAAAAGAGGAAAATTTAATGAGTAAAATAAAAGCGTCCCATATATTGGTCGAAAAGAAAAGTCTAGCAGATGAAATTTATCGTGAATTAGAAAAAGGTGCTGATTTTAAGGAAATGGCAAAAAAACATTCGACTTGTCCTTCAAGGAAAAAAGGAGGAGATCTTGGTCTCTTTGGTAAAGGGCAGATGGTGAAGGAATTTGAAGCTGCAGCCTTCAAACTTCCTGTTGGATCATTATCTCAACCAATTAAAACTAAGTTTGGGTATCATTTAATTTTAAGGACAAAGTAACCAAAAAATCCTAATAAAGATAATAAGATAGTTAGTAAAAAGTGGGGGGGAGAGTGGGGGAAAATTCCTCTATTTTCCCTTGTTTTTTCTTCTCAAATACCGTGGCATGAAGATTAATACTATGCCAACAGTGATTAATCCAACACCTATCCCCAATCCACCTGTACTCAATAGAGAAGCAAGATTTTTTGCTAGTTTTAGTTGATCTAAACCATCTTTTAATTTGTTAAATTCCTTTGAAGAAAGATTCTCTACTGAACCTAACCGCTCAGCATA
>JAEOTI010000245.1 GCA_016839955.1 Candidatus Hodarchaeota archaeon
ACATATGTTGGAATTTTCCATGTTTTTTCATAGGTATTTGCAGCTGGAATGTCAACATCGAGATGTAAACTATAAGTCCTTAACAATGGCTGAGAAAGGCTTGTTTTTGCACTAATAGTGGTATCAGTAGGCATTTTTAACAATAAAAATAGTTTATCAGATTTCTTTACTGTTATATCAACGTTATCTAATTGAGTAATTGTTTCTCCTTGATCTGTTGTAATAATTAAAGAAGCATATGGATTAATTCTTGTTGTTTTAGACGGTAGTCTTTGTTTTGTAGTATAATAATTGCTGTAATATATATTCCATCCATTGTCTAATTTCATGTGACACCAGTCCCAACCTTTTATATAAATTTTTAAAATGCCTGGCGCCCACGCATGTTCGTGATGTCCAATACCTTTAACCTCATATGTTAATCCATCAAGTATTACTTCTCCAGTTACTTCACATCCTGTGAAGATATAATTTGCCATTACACCTTCTCCTTGATCCAATTTTCTGCTGCTATGAAGCCATAATGGAGATGATGGTGCAAAAAAATCTAAGTCAATGACTATTTCATTTTCACTATCAATCTCTTTATCTTCAGCATGAACATGCCATCTAGGTGATTCACCTATTGCATAAGAATCGCCGTCAAATTTTAGGTCAACACCTGGAGTATTTGCTTCAAATGCTGGAGAGCCTAAAAGCCCTAATAGCTTACCCCTTGCTTTGTTTACCAAACCTCCATATTCCTTTCCATCAGGACTGTGTAGTGTAACCACATGTAGATCTGGTTTTAATGTTAAAGTTAAATCTCCCCATGATAGGTGACAAAAACCTATTGTTGCTGTCCATCCTGCTAGATCACTATCATCATCAAAAACTACAGTGTAAATCCACCATTCTCTTGTGTTAGAAATCTTAGTAAAATGTGCTCCTTCATCTTGCGGGGATACGTCTCTCATGGTTCCAGGTATAATAGAAGTTGGTGGTTTTTCTATAGCTTTGAATTTGAAGGTATATAGCAATGTCCCAGTTGGTTTATGCCATATTACAATAGTGCCAGCACAATCTGTTATTTGATCTCCTATAACAACATATCTTCCAAGACTTGTAATATCACATTCACCTTCAATTTCAATATCTTCCCACAATATTTTTTTCGAAACAAAATCAACAGTTAAAATCTTATTTTTCTCGTCCTTAATAAACTGAATATTGGGTAATTCGTCATCTTTCGTTTTAGGGATATAACCATAATTATAGAATACAAAGCCAGCAATGACTATCATGACTACAATGATTATCGCATCGATCTTTCTGAGTTTAAGATTCATTTTTACCCGCTATATTATGTTTATATTTAAATATCTTGTATTTTTATATTATTAAACTTTTCTTTACAAGTGTTACCCATTAGCAAAATCGATAAATTTGGAAAGATATTTTAGGCGATTAGTCGTTACCCTTTTTTTAATGGATAACTTCCATTAGAAGAGGGGATTATATAGATCAAAAGGTTAAGCTGGTACTTGAGGATGGGTCAATCTTTCATGGTAACTCCTTTGGCTCAAAAAAATCGGTAACCGGTGAGGTTGTTTTTAATACAGGTATGGTTGGTTATCCAGAGAGTTTAACTGATCCTTCATATCGAGGACAGATACTTGTTCTCACATATCCATTAATCGGGAATTATGGTATTCCAAATAATGGAAAAGAGGATAACTTGTTGAAATTCTTTGAATCAGACAAAATTCAGGTTCAAGGTTTGATAATTTCTGACTATTCCTTTAATTATTCACATTGGAATGCAAAAAAATCTTTGTCAGATTGGATGAAAGAACACAAAATTCCTGGAATTTATAATGTTGACACAAGAGAGTTAACGAAAAAATTGAGATCTAAAGGTACAATGCTTGGAAAAATCATCTACAATACAGAAAAAATCACATTTGAAGATCCAAATAAAAGAAATCTAGCTTCAGAAGTTAGCATTAAAAAACCAATTACCTACGAAAAAGGCAAGAAAAAAATTGTGGTTATAGATTGTGGTGTAAAAAATAACATAATTCGGGCTTTTTTAAGGAGAAATTATACAGTTATGAGGGTTCCATGGAATTATAATTTTTTAAATGAAAATCCTGATGGAGTAGTAATATCAAATGGACCAGGCGATCCAAAAAAATGTAAAGAAACGATAGAACATGTCAGATCTGCTATTTCTAAAAATATACCAATTCTAGGTATTTGTCTAGGTTCCCAAATTTTAGCTCTTGCTGCAGGGGCTAACACTTACAAGTTAAAATATGGACATAGAAGTCAAAATCAACCTTGCTTAGAAGCTGGGACAAATAGGTGTTATATCACTACTCAAAATCATGGCTACGCTGTTGATTCTGGTACTCTCCCTCAGGACTGGCGAGAGTGGTTTTACAATAATAATGATGAAACAAATGAAGGCATTATCCACATTTCTAAACCATTCTTTGGTACCCAATTTCACCCAGAAGCCTCTCCCGGACCAGATGATACTGAATTCTTGTTTGATTTGTTTATTAGGTCGATGAAATGATTAGTAGCAGAAAATTAAAAGTAAAAAAGATTCTCTTACTTGGATCAGGTGCAATAAGAATAGGTCAAGCAGGAGAGTTTGATTATTCTGGTAGTCAAGCGATTAAAGCGTTGAAGGAGGAAGGTATTAAAACAGTTTTAGTTAATCCAAATATTGCTACAATTCAAACATCTGATTATTTAGCAAATAAAGTGTATTTCGTCCCTCTTGATGCTCATTTTGTTGAGAAGGTAATAAAAAAAGAGAAACCTGATGGAATTTTGCTTGGTTTTGGCGGTCAAACTGGATTAAATGTGGGTGTTGATCTTGCTGAAAAGGGTATTCTTAAGAAGTATAATGTTGAGGTCCTTGGAACACCTATTGAATCAATCCTTAATACAGAGGATAGAGATCTTTTCGTTAAGAAAATTACTGAAATTGGTCTTAAAGTCCCACTTAGCAAGGCTGTAAATAGTGTTGATGAAGCAATTAAGGTTGCAGAAAAAATTGGTTATCCTGTAATGTGCAGAATTGCATATG
>JAEOTI010000246.1 GCA_016839955.1 Candidatus Hodarchaeota archaeon
GTTAATTTGGCAGGCTTTATCTATTCGGGGTTCTAATTTACCCACAGACGAATTTGAAAGGCTAGAATACTTAGGTGATGGATTATTAGATTGTGTTACTAGTATCATTCTTTATGATCAGTCTAATGGACTGCCTCCAGAGGAATTAACACGTTATCGTTCTATTCTAACAAATAACACAAATCTTGCTAAAATTGCAAAAAGCTTAAACCTAGATGAAATAGGAAAACTTCTAGGAATGGGAAAATTAAGTCCAGGCCAAGCAGCAGATTCTTTTGAGGCATTAGTAGGTTCAATCTTTATTGATACTAATCGAAATTTTGACAAGACATTAGAATTAGTAAGTGAAATTGCACAATTCAATGACAGGTTAGAAGCAATTCGTCAAAGTCCTTGGGGTACTAAAGATCCTAAATCGTTCTTGCATGAGTGGGTTCAACAGGAATATAAGAATGAAGCTGATGTCATCTATGATGACAGGAATGAAGGAACAGCTAATGCTCCCGAATTTTATGTAAAAGCACTTATTGAGAAAAAAACTGATCGAGAAAAGATGTTCGAAGGAGAAAGTGTTGGCCCCTTTTCAAGAAAGAAACACGCTGAAAAGGAAGCATCAGAATCGTTATTAACTTTATTAAGAGAAAGAGGTATTCTATGAGGAATATTGTTGGTGGATCGATGTGTTAGATACTCAAAAAAATAGGACTTCCTTTATTCTGAATACTGCTCGTATCTCTTCTACTTGGAATTCAACTTGGGGGATTTTTGAAGCCCATTTTGAAGATTGGGTCGATGAATACTATAGAAAAATTATTGATTTTCGAAGAAATTTTCATAATGATGATTTTATTTTAGAATCTTATGGGAGGTTTCTTATTTCCATCCCAATTAGCCAAATAGTTTTGACTAATGTTAAAGAGCTTCTAAAAAACGCTTTATCAGAAGAATTCAGTCAACAGGTGGAATTAACTCAAATTCCTACCCCTTCACCTACAGAGAAAGTCCAACCTGATATTTTAAACGCTTTACGGAATGCTCTTGGTGGATATTTAGCCCATCGCCTTAAGGAGTTAGGATTTGAAAAAGTATCTTCCAAAGGTACAATTGGCCGTTTTTTCCATCCAAAATTATCAAAAATAGAGAATCTACGTGAAAGATCTTCAGATGTAACGTTAAAATCGTTATTTGAATTTACAGCCTTATTAGAACGAAAAGTAGCATCAATTGAAGCTCACTTAGCAATTGATTTGAAGACTGAAGTTGAAGGACAAGAAACATTAGAAGAATTGATATTTGATAAAGGTGGAATACAGGATATCAAGTACTGGCCCAGTGATCAAAAGAATTGGTTTATCAAGAGCGAGGATGACATTCCAAAGGAATTAAGAAAGTATTCTAATTATCGTCTACGGTTAACAAGTGTTGAAAAAAGAGAAATTGGAATTAATAAACCACTTAATATCGTAAGATATAATCCATATAAATCTATGACAGTAAAAGAGTTTCTTTCACATCAAAACACAACATTACCAGAGTTCAGGTACATAGCTGTAGTTAAAGATAAGTCAGGATCATTTAGCGATCCAAACACTGAATATCGTCTTCCAGCTATCTATTTACAACATAATATCTCTAATAGTTCTCTCAAGCATAAAAAATGGGAAAGAAAATTTCATCGTTTCTCAAAACCTCCATTAAAAGAACGTTATCAACGTATAACAGAGGTCTTTAGATTATTGAAAAATGAAGGACTAGTCGAAGTTCCAAGAAGGTTCAGCGGAATTAAACCGAAGATTGCTTTCCCCACGATACGAGGTCAGAGTGAAAATGTATTTGGTAAACCTCCAAACATTATAGAGAAAGGAATTGATGAGTGGGGAAACCTAAAGAGAATCATGTTATATTCTCACCGTAAAGACGAGAATATAGCAAATAGATTAAGAAGAGAACTGGAAAACCAATTCAGACTTATTAGTGAGGTATCAAGGGTAGATGTTCCTACAATAACGATGATGAACCTTCCTAATAATCCAGCCCAATTGAAAGATCTAGCAGAGCAATATGATCCGAATCGTGAGGGAACTCTGTATCTTTTCATTCATCGGTACGATCGAAATTATTATCGTAGAATTAAGAGTATGTTTACTCAAGAAAATCGGAAACCAGTCCAATTTATTAGAACCACCACTTTATCGAGATCGAGGAACTTTTTCGCTTTAGTTCGTACATTAATACCTCAAATTCTTGTGAAAACTGGAGGATTACCATATCGCTTGGGTAAAGCAAATCTCGAAAAGACTCTATTAATAGGGTTAGATAAGGCTAGAGATTCAAGTAGTACCCGTCCATCTGCTAGTGCGGGTGTTGCTGCTGTTACTCCAGAGGGACGCTATGTGTCCGCAGCTTCCACTCCCCTTGACAACACTAAACATGACAGTATAGACGTAGATAAGTTAGCAGAAGGGCTTTTAGAGGATTTGAAAGTTACATATAAAGATAAATTGGATTATGTTGTAATCCTACGCGATGGTTCTCCTGAAGTAGCCCAAGCAGAAGTGGATCCTTGGAAAAAATATGTTAAAGAATATGGACTAGATATGATCTTCCTAGCAAGTCGCAAGGAAAATTCTTATCGTGTTTTTCCATCAGAAGTGAAACTAGATGACAGAAGGCCTTATGAACTACCAGTAGTTCTTAATGAAAGCCCTTTACCAAGTGATGAATTTCTCGTTGTTGCATCAGATGCTCCAATAGGCACACCGAAACCAGTCGTCTATACACTTTTGGATAATTCAGTCAATTTCACTCTTGAAGAGATTCAAACGAAAGTAATTGCTCAAATAGTCAGTATGTCAATGTTGTGTTGGGAATCTCCAAAACCGACTAGCCAACCACTTCCGTTACACTATGCTGATAAATTGGCAGGGTTTACTCAAATGGTTCAACAGGCTTGGCAAATATCAAATAAATATCCAATGTTTATCTAGAAAAAACCTTTGGTAGAAAAAGTTTAACGAGGTTATGATGTGTCAAAATTTCAGAGGGAAAAATATGAAATGTAGGGAGAAAGATTGCCCCTTATCCTTCAATGATGAAAATACATATTATTTTCATCTTATAGCAGATCATAATTTGATGATATGTCCCATTTGCCCTTCAACCTCTTTACGTCCACGAAATCTTCAACAACACCTTTTTCGTAAACATAAAATTGATTGGAATAATCAGAAGTTTGTTGACCTCTTTATTGAAAAATTTGGACAGGAAGACTCGCTGTTTGACTTCTTAGAAATAGTCAGTGGTTTTATTCCTTTAGATATAATGAGAAATATTACACGAAAGATGGTTGAATTATCTGGGGGCATAGATCGCCTTAACCGCCAGATTTCTATATCAATAGTTGATTTTGCAGGTGAATACAAAGTCTATGAGACTCCAACACTCGATGCAAGCGAATACACTAAAATTAGTGGGATTGAGGTATTTTATTACCAGCTTCAATACGCAACAGGTGATATTGAAGAAGTAAAACATTTCTGGTATCAATTTGCATTGAGTCAGATTTCGGAATTTCGACAATTAGACTTTGAAACCTTTATTAATCTTATATTATTCGGATTAAACTTAAGTAGGACCTCTAAACTTTATTATAATGCAGTTGATGAACTCTATAGCATTGTAAAAAGAATAAATCATATAAAAAATGTTAAGATGAGAGTTAGAATACTCAACTTGGCAATAAATCACTTCTCACAGTTAGGGAGAAAAGAACATGCACTAGAATCTTTTCAGATCTTTAAAGACCTAGTTAATAATGAGGTTATCATAAATAAGAAAAAATTAACAAATCAAATTGCGATTATTGATTCGCTTCTTCAAGAAAACACCAGTGAAATCATTTTACTTCTAAAAGAGCATTCAAAAAAGTATCATTATGAATTTCCCATTCTCATAGCAAGAGATCAAATAACAATTGGAAATCTACTCGTTCAGAATGAGAAATTTAAAGAGGCAAGAAAAGAGTTTGAATTGGCATTTAAAATCTTTGAACAACAAAAAAATTTCAATCAATTTGTAAAAACAGGAATAAATCTTGTAAAAGTTCATTTGAAGCTCCAACAATATTCAGAAGCAATTAAATGTGCTAAATACACATCAAATACCACTAAAGAACTAAGGATCTCCTCTATATTGAAACTTAGTTTAGAATTTGGTATTTTAAATATTGATTATTTTTTGATCAAAGATCTACAACCAAAGACACTAGACGATATTAAGGCAGTTTTTAGAAAGATAAAAAACGTTAGTGAAGTTATAGACAAAATAGAAGATGCTTTAGTATCTGGGGAAATGGATCACTACTCTCCTGAAGATTTAAATAAGATAGAAGCGCAAATTGATACTTTCAAGAAATCTTTTTCAGATTTACACGGTAGATTCACTCAAAATGAAAATAAAATCATCACTAATGAGCTCATTCAACTTGGATTATCGACTTTTAGTTCTATTGACAAGAATTTTACTGTTCCAGATGCCACTTTAAGAGAGAGATTATACAACATTCTCACAAGTGCCGAAAAAGTCATTGGTTATCGTTTTAATCATCCACACCTACTTTGGCAGTCTCTTCTAGACATTGAAAGCAAAAAGGGAACCAAAAAAGGAATTCCCTCACAAAAATTAGCTTTTTTAGGTGATGCTGCCTTAAAATTGGCGATTAGTGAAATATTGATGGAACACGGAGGAATTGACTCATCACTTGATGAATTATCAAAAAGACGTCAGAAAATTGAGAAAAACGCGAATCTCAGTTTAATTTTCGATAGATTGGAACTAGATAAATATATATTGAGTAATAGAGATGTTCTTCCTTCTGATACCTTCTCTACTAACCTCGCAGAGGAGAACATAATTAAATGGAAGGGGACAATGGTCGAATCTATAATTGGCGCAATCTATTTCGATGGAGGAGTCAAAGCAGTCAAAAGATTCTTAGTTGGATGGAAACCTCAACTGTTTGTAAATTTATCTAATGACAAGAAGGAAAAGTGAAATGTTATGTTGAGTATTCATGATGAAGGAATCCTAGATCAAATTTCCTAGACTTTTTAGGGGTTAAGGTGTTATGGCGTCAACAGATTTTGGAGACTTGGATAGGGATTACGATGGATTAAGCAGAAGAAATGCTACAATTATTCCATTAGTCCTTTCATCAGATACCCGATTTTCTAATACAGATAGTTTTACAGCAAGAACACTTGGGGTTACTGACATAGTAGACAGAAAACCAGATAAAACAGCAGTCAAAAAAGCATTATTATCCAAATTAGGTGAGTTATTTCCGGGGAGTTCTGAAACAATTCAATTCCTAGTTGAGAATACAACTACTAAAGCTTTTGACGGTGAAATGGCAGAACTGTTTGGTTTCTGGCGTCTTCGAATAGATCCTGCCACGCCAATGTATGATAAAACTGTTTTTAACAATCATTCGATTATTTTTGATTGTACAAGAAAAAAAGGGAGATTAAGAGTAACACGGATATCGTTACAAATGCCTTCTAAAAGACCATATCCCACTGAAGGAATTTTTGCTGGTCCAGTCAAATTAATGACGAGCGAAGCTTCAAGCGATTATTTTTTGACTAAAGAAGATTTTATATGGTTATTGAGCTTACCTAAACGAAGGAAAGCGTTGTTAGAAAGATTGACAAATTGGGAAAACTACCTTAATACTTATTTGGAGATTATAAAGTATAAACAAGCATGGATAGCCTTTAGAAACCTTGAAAGAATTAATGAAACACAAGCAAAAATGCAGATTTCTACAATTCATTATTCTCAAAATGCTATGAAACGATTTTATTCTGGTGATACTGTTAGTCTTTTACATGAGACTATCCCTGATAATATAGATTGGCTTCCTAGTGATAGTGAGGCGGATCCGTTCCCGATAGGAGATATAGAACACGGACAGAGATTCAAAAAATTTTTTGAGACTAGACCTCACCACAAGAAAGACCGTGAATGGATTGATTTACTGATCGATCTAAAGGATGAATACGTTATTTCAGAAGAAATGAATACTGAGAACGTCTACAGTTATGTACCAAGGAATCCTTTTGAAGGTTTACCAAAAGAAGGTCTATTGCTTAATTCTATATTTTTAGATCAATTGCCATTTACATTACAATTAAAAGCAATAGGACGTCTTTACGAAGGACAAGCCGTTAATCCACGACTTGAAGATTTCATTTTTAATATTGCAGAAGCACGATTGCCCATACGCCAAGAACAAATTGATCCTGAATCTTTGATTCGCAAAGACCTGAATCCAAGACAAATTGTTGCATTGGAACGAGCATTAAACTCTCCTGATATTACTCTGATTCAAGGCCCTCCAGGAACGGGAAAAACTACTGTAATTGCGGAATTATGTCATCAGATTGCCTTGTGGGGGGGGAAAGTCTTGGTAGCTTCCCAAGCCAATTTAGCGGTTGATAACGCTTTGAAAAGATTGGCTAATCAGCGTGTAATAATGCCAATAAGAATTGGAAAACACGCAACAGAAGAAGGTCTTGATTTCATTGAAGAAAATGTTGTAAAAAGATGGTTTGAGA
>JAEOTI010000050.1 GCA_016839955.1 Candidatus Hodarchaeota archaeon
AAATCAGAAAAAAGTAAAGAATGTGTGGGACTTTCGGATTTACTAATACCCACACCTTTTCAATAGAACTTCCCATTTCTTGTCGTAGAATTCTTGAACTTCTTGGATTAGTTGGCTAGCATCTGGTCTTCTAAAAACATGACGAAAACGGCCTTGGGGTTTCATATAATCTTCAATTGGTTTTTTCAAATCAGGATTCCGGGCAATTTTTCGAGAAGGCGTGTCAAGTTTCCAATCTTCATTACCACTACGACGATCAACCGTATAAACTGGAAAAATGCAAGTTTCAACTGCTAGTCTATTCATATCGAGACCTATCGATGCATCAAAACGCCAACCACGTTGGCAAGGACTATCAACTAGTAAAAATGTAGGTCCATCCACATCTAATGCAAATCGAACTTTTGAAATAAGATCCCTTTGGTGAGCAGTTGTTGTAGTCGCTGCAAATTTAACTGAGTCGTGTGCGATCACAATAGCAGTTAAATCTTTAGGAAATTCCATTTTACCAGGGACAACTGACCCAGCTGGTGAAGTCGTTGTTGCTGCAAGTTTCGGAGTACCGCCAGAACGTTGAATTCCTGTATTCATATAACCTCCATTGTTATAACAAATGTAAAGGAAATCATGACCACGTTCTAAAGCACCGCTTAATGCTTGTATTCCAATATCATAGGTACCACCATCCCCTGAAAAGACTACTACATCAATGATTTCATTTTTATCCCGGACTCCCCGTTTTTTTAATGTCTGGAAAGCGGCTTCCACTCCACTAGCTGTTGCAGCAGCGTTTTCGAATGCACAATGAATGTAAGGGACTTTCCAAGCCGAGAATGGATAGATTGTTGAGGCAACTTCTAAACATCCAGTTGATTGAACAACAATGGTTGGCCGAGTAAAAGCCATTGTAGCTAAACGGGCCATTATCCCCGCATTACATCCTGCACAAAGGCGGTGTCCTCCTGAGAAATAAGTAGGACGCTCGACTAATTTCGAATACTTTGTAGAAAATTCTTCAGGAACTGCCATCTTCTCACCTCATTCACGTAAACCCACCCATTGGGTGCCCACAATCTTTTCTTCAGCAGCCCAACCTTTACAATTCGCATATACTTCTTTCCATGAGGGGATAAGAACATCTCTTCCACCTAGACCTGCAACATGACTGTAAACATTCTTAAAATTCCTTTTTTGATATAATGTGGAAAGTATATCACTTGCTAACATTTGAGAATGTTGATTACCACCAATACTATGAGATCGTTCAAGAATCCCTAACGTTGGAATATTTTTAACTGCTTCATAAAACATATCACCGAACCAAGGTCTATAAGCTCTTATCTTGACTGTTCCAACCTTTTCACCTGAATCTCGTAGATCATCAACTGCTGCTTTCGCATTCCCAGCAAAAGCACCCATTGTGACAAAGGCAAACTCTGCATCTTCACATTCATATGTCTCAATTGGTTGATAGTATCGTCCAGTTCGTTCTCCCCAGTCATTAAAGATAGTTGGTATAGTTTTAAGAGCCTTGTTGTTAGCATCTTCTATTTGGTATCGTAGTTCATAATAGAAATCTGGTAAACAGAGAAGACCTATAGTAATTGGATTTTCAGGAATGAATGGATGATCTTGTTGTCTAGGGGGAAGAAAATCAGAAACAAATTGCCGATCAACTACATCTACACCTTCAAGAGCATGGGTTAAAATAAAACCGTCTAAACCAACAGCTACTGGTAGTTGAATATTGACATGTTCACCAATACGAAAAGCTAGAATTGTTTGATCGTAAACTTCTTGATTATTTTCTGAAAATAAAGAAATCCAACCACTATCTCGCATTAACATTTGATCAGATAACTCACCATGAATGTTAATCGGTCCACTTACTGCTCTGTTAGCAATTGCCATTACAATCGGTAGTCTTGAAGAAGCAGCAATGAAGAGGATTTCAAACATAAGTAATAGTCCTTGTGAGGCTGTAGCGGTGAAAACTCTTGCACCTGTTGCTGAAGCACCCACACAAGCACTCATGGCAGAATGCTCTGATTCGACACAAACAAAATTGGTGTCCACTTCTCCATCATTCACAAAATCACTGAAACGTTCAACTATAATTGTTTGAGGAGTGATTGGGTACGCAGCACATACATCTGGATTTATTACTTTAGCTGCTTGAGCAACAGCCTCGTCTCCAGTCATACCTATAATTGTCATCATTCTTTTCCTCCTAAATCTGGGTTTCAGTTGTAGTATCTCGTGATTTCATCTCTATAGCCTCTGCTGGACATTCTTTTGCGCAAAGACCACAACCTTTACAGAAAAATGTATCAAATTCTGGTTTTCGTTTTCCGTCTTCTTTAGTTGGCATTGAAATGGCTGAATCGGGACATACAAAATAGCAAGTCAAGCATGATGTACATTTTTCTGTGATTAAATGGGGGTACTCAGTTGCCCAGTCTCCGGTGTTAAAAGCCTCAGCAGAACCAGGATATGGAATTACAGTTCCTGTGGGGAGCTTTTTCCAACCCCACTTTTCACTAAACAGCTTTTTTACTGTTGAAGTATGATCATTCAAGAATTTCAACTTCCTCATACGCTCTATTGATTGCTTTCTTGTTCTTTTCCGCAATTAAACTGGGAAACAACTTATCTATACTTTTCATAATACTAGATAGTTCAACCCATTTCGTAATACGAACTAATGACCCTAAACATATTGTATTCGCAATAGGTCTCCCAATTTCTTCCTGTGCAATTTTAGTGCCGTCTAAGAGACCAATTTTTGTACCTGCTGGTAATTCTCCTAATTTTTCTTTTATTCTAGGTAAGGGTGGTTGATTTACAACTACAACCCCATTCTCCTGCAAGCCTGATACGACATTAATACTACTAAGTAATGTATTATCAATTACTACGACTCCATCAGGTTCATAAACTTCAGTTTTTATTGTAAATGGCTCTTTGGAAAACCGAGTAAATCCTGCGACTGGAGCACCAGCACGTTCAGGACCGAAGGTAGGAAAACTATGAACATAGCCCCCTTCGAGCAAAGCTGCTTCAGCAAGGAGTCGCGCACCAGTCACAACTCCCTGTCCTCCACGTCCATGGAATCTTACATCTATAATTTTCTTTCTCATCTTTTTTTATCCCCTCTCTGGCTGTAAAGGTGGAATATTTTCCAGAAGTGGGTTCTTTGGAAGGATAAATTAGATTGCTGCATTTGTTTTCGATTAAAATAATCGGATTATCGTTCTTAAATAATCTCCCTAAAAAAGGCTGATATTAGTTTAAGCTTTAAAGGAAATCACAAATTGTAACTTGTTTTAAATAGACAAGATAATAAGGATTCTATGTGACTTTATATTATCAATAACTCGAAATGGAACATTTTACCTTGAGGAATACACTTTGAGATGTGTAATGCATACAATTGGCAGGCCACTATCTTTTACTCCATTTGTAGATATAATGCCCTTAGATCTTGTTCCTATCGCTGGAATGCCACTACTTGAACATTTTTTGAGAAACTTTGAAGCAGCTGGTTTTGAAAAAATAGAGTTAGTGCTTAATCAAAATGAAACTGAAGTCAAATTATTTTTAGATAAAAGAGATTCTGACGCTAGTATTGATACAATTAATCAACTAGAAGACTTAGATACTAATGAAAACACTTTTCATTTTTACGGAAATCATTTTTTTGGAACACGAGCCATAATTCAGTTTATTAAGTATGTAGAAGCCCATCCAGATGAAATCAGCATTGTTCCATTTCCTGAAAAACTACTAAGTGAAACATTTACAGATTTACAAATTTCACCTGTCAGTTTTGCTTATTTTCCTTCTGGAGATAAGCATTCTCTGCCACAAAATCCTGAGGAAGTTGATTTTAACTTCTTTTGCCCTTCTGAAAGCCCTGAATTGCCAATCCGAGGGCTTTGGGACATTATAAACTTAAATTCCGTTCTGATGGAAGAAACTGTCCCTAGTATGAAAGGTACAATACAGCAAGGTGCTACAATAATAGATCCGGTAATTATCGAAGAAGGGACTATAATAAGAGCTGGGTCATACATCGAGGGGCCAGTTATAATTGGAAAAGATTGTGTTATTGGGCCTAACTGTTTCTTAAGACCTGGAACGTGTCTTGGGAGTAATGTACGAATTGGAAACGGTGTGGAATTAAAAAACACAATAATAATGGATTCTACCAACATTGGGCATCTTGCTTATGTTGGTGATTCTATCATTGGACCAAACTGTAATTTTGGAGCTGGAACAAAAATAGGTAATCTAAGATTTGATAATGCAGCTTTTAAAATGAAAATAGGATCTTTATTAATAGACACTGGTGTACGAAAATTAGGTGTATTTGTTGGTGAAAATGTTAAAACTGGTATTAATTCTTCTTTAATGGGCGGAATAACGATCGGATCTAGTGCTATGATAGGACCAGGGGCGATTATCTATCGGAATGTAGCAGCCAACACACGCATTTCCGTAAGGCAGCAAACAGAAATTGCTAAAACATAGAAAAAAGTCGATTGATGAGTATAATTTAATTCGTAAACGGGATTTTGATATACGAATCGGACTTTTATACCCAAACCAGTATAAGATTGGCAATTCCTGCCTTGCTTTTCGACTGATTTACGATCTCCTCAACAGTTATGAGCAAATATATTGTGAACGTATTTTTAAACCAGAAATTGAAGGAGTTTCTCCAACATCAATTGAAACTAAATCTTCCCTTCATGATTTCCATTTCATTTTTGTTTCTGTGCAATTTGAATTGGACTATATCAACTTATTTAAGATGTTTGAATCTGTAAAGATTCCTTTTAACCGAAAAGCCAGAGAAAACATAGATAGTCCATATTTAATTTTTTTAGGTGGGCCCGTACCTACTGCAAACCCCTTTCTTGCAAGTGCGATAGCAGATATCGTTTTTCTTGGAGAAATTGAACCAGCCTTAACAAAAATTACTGATTGTTTGTTCTTACACAAACGGGAAGAGATTCTTCAGTCATTATCAGATTTTCCCGGTTTTTGGATTCCCGCTCAAGACCAGTTTTCATCTGAAATAATTCGAACAAAACACTTTCATAACCCTATTAAACAAACTATTCCTGTTGCTCGATCAAAAGAACACCGTGAAGTTTTCTCTGATCATTTTTTATTACAAGTTTCACGAGGTTGTAGTAGGTCTTGTTCGTTTTGTCTGATTGGTCACACTAGAAAACCAGCAATACATGCACCCATCCAACAACTTTTAGAGGTCGTTAAAAATGGTTTAGAAGCGACACCCGCTAAACGAGTCTCGTTAATTGGTTCAAGTGCTGCAGATCACCCTGGACTTCAAGAACTCCTGTATCAATTAAATGACAACAATATCCCATTCTCCTTACCAAGCTTAAGAATCGACTCAGATAAAGAAATTATCAAGGAATTAGTAAAGACTGGTCAAAAAACTATTACAATAGCTCCAGAATCCATAATAGAATCCGAACGTTTTTCATTAGGGAAAAAAATTACTAATTCAGAGATATTTAATTATGTTTCAACCGCCTGTAAATTGGGTATTAACGATCTTCGAATTTATCTAATTAATGGATTACCAGGGGAAAACTACGACATACAAATGCCATTGAATAATTGGAAAACCGAATTGGATTACTTTGTTACCGAATTAAGATCGAATTTTCATAAAGGAAGAATAAAAATAAGTTTTTCACCTTTTATACCGAAACCACAAACTAGCTTCCAAAATTCAATCCCAAATATTGAAAGAATGAAAGAAGAACAAAAAGAATCGATTCTCCTCCTAAAAAAGAAGAAAATTCGTTTTTCATTAGGATCTATTCGATGGGCACCAATTCAAGCGTACTTGTCATTAGCGGGGGAATCTACGGTAGAAACCATTGAAAAAGTAGGAAAAAGAGGAGGAGGACTCATTGATTGGAAAAAAACGGTAGGGGATTTCGAAAAGCTACTACATGAAGAAGCTAAAAGTTGGGAAACCCGATTTTCCCTGACCTTTTCAAACAAATGGTTATAAAAAATAAGAATCATTATTTTGCAGCGCTAACTATTCGAATAATATCTCCATCTTGGAGCTGGTGATCTTCAGCAAGCCTTCTTTTGGAACGGGCATCAATTGCATGAATAAAATTCTTTGCGAGATCTTGATGAATAATTTCTGCTAAACTTTTTGCAGTACTACCTTTCGGTACAAGGAAAGCATCAGGAAGAACATTTCCATCATGATCTGTATAATTAGTAGCGTCAGCAACGGGATATACCACAATTAATCTTAATGCATCAAATGTAGCATAATTCAATGCTCTGAGAATACCAGTAGTTTCAAATTGGTCTATTATTTCTTTCTCTGCTTTTTCAATTACATCTAGTTCTTGAGCTTTAAGGCTATCGCGATTGTTTATTTCAAGGAAACCATTTTTTGAATCATATCGGATCTTATTTTGTTGACTCATTTTTTGAAGAAAGATTTCTACTGCTGCAGATGTAGGAATGACCTTTTCATCCCCATAAAGATCTATAAGATTCTTATAGTGCTTCTTTGATGTTGGTTTGTCGATTTTATTTGCGGAATAAATGAATGGCTTTCCAATTTGAAGGATAAACTGGCAAAGAGAGAATAGATCGTCATCTGTCCAATTACGAGGAGATGGGGACAATTCTACAGTCGAGAGCGCATGAGCAATATGCGCTTTCGTTATCTTTAACCCAGATAACTTTTCCGCTAAGAGATCTTGGGATTTTTGTTTTTCTGACTCCGCTCTACGTAAAAATCGATCCCACCCTTTCTTCAATATACCAATCATCCATAGAACAATCTCTTTTTCTAAAAACTGAATATCATTATTCGGATCATGAACACCGGGCTTTATTTCTTGTCCCTCTGAATTTAATGATCCAGAACAATCAAGTACATGGATTAACACATCAGCATCTGCTAGATCGTTCAGAAATTTGTTTCCAAGTCCTTTACCTTCATGAGCTCCAGGAACCAAACCTGCAACGTCTAAAATCCTTATTGGGATGCGACGAACTCCCTCTTCACAATCTGAGTTACGTGGGTCACATTTTACTCCTAATTCTTGACAAGGACAGTTTGTAGAGACATAAGCAACACCTTCATTTGGTTCTATCGTAGTAAAAGGGTAGTCAGCTGTCTTTGCGTTTAAACCACAAAGAGCATTAAGGAAAGTAGTCTTACCTGCTGATGGCTTTCCAACTATACCAATTTTCTTTTGGACCATCTTTGATCCACTCTTACTTTTCTTTGAATGAACGAGATGCCATTTGTTTTTTAGAACGATCAGTTCTAGCTAATCGGTCATAAAATCCCGGAGTACGCTTTGGTCCAAACGCACGAACACCTTCTGATCGTACTATATTCTCATATTTTATTGCTTGTATTTCTGATATTTCGTTCCTTGCCTTTAAAAAATCAATTATCATTAGAGCTTCTTCATCTGTTTCAGCTCTAGCCATGAAATCTTCAATGGATGGATCATAACGGTGTAATGGATCATTGATTCTTTTTCGAGTTATTTGAGGAATATTAGCTTTAATATTTGCTCCTTGTTCTTCATTTCCTTCCATTTGTACTTCATCAATTTTGAGGGACACGGATTGCTCTTGTTGAAACATTTCACTAAACAAGGCGGG
>JAEOTI010000247.1 GCA_016839955.1 Candidatus Hodarchaeota archaeon
AGCAGTTAGAAAAATGAATAATGCCCCTACGCCAATCATTAGATTGACAAGCCATACAATCGCATGCATTATCTTTTCAGCTTCTACTGTCAAGAGTGCACATAAGAGACACCAGAAAGAAATAAGTAAAAATAAAGTAAGTTCTACACTATCTCCCATTTTCCTTTATCTCTCCTCTTAGTTTGTCATCCTCATTACTCCGAGTCTGAAGACTTTTGGCTTTTACTTGTTGCCAGCGTTTCCAATTTTCATTTAGTCGATTGTATGAATAGAACTGGGCTTCTATCGTAGTTTCTGCGGAGTCAAAAAAAGGAGTATGATGCAAAGCATCAAAGCGACAAGCCTCAGCGACAGTACAAAACCCACAATGCATACATCTTGCTAAAAAGACCTCAGGACACCGTTTCGGTTTTGATTTCTTCCAATCAGGGGGTTGAGGATCAATCTCAGTCATCTGAATACATTTATTGGGACAAATATGATAGCAAGCAGAACATCCAGTACAGTTCTCGATATTGAGTGCTAAAGTCCCTCGGCTCCGAGGTGAAATATGAGGTGTGTGTTTAAAGCCAATAGCGTAGTGTGGTTTTTCAATCATTTGTAAATCCCGTTGTTTTCGATAGAAACGGTCTCGTTGTTCATTAGACCCTCTATATGGAACAGTGATAGGACGTTTGAACAAGTATCGCATAACAACTGCCATTGGTTTTAGGATGATAGTTCTAACCATTTAAATTCACCTCACATAATTCAATCCAAGAGGATCGATTAATAAAACGGCAACCCATAGAATATTAAGAAGACCTAAAGGAACCATCCGCTTCCAACCAATATCAAGAAGTTGATCTATCCGAATTCTTGGCAAAGCTGCTCTAATCCAAATCATAATGAAAACAACAATATGGATTTTAAAAATAAACCAAAAGACTTGTGCAGCGACCCCATACGATTTGGAGTCAGAAAATGGACCGAGCCATCCTCCAAAGAATAACAAAACAACAAGAACACTATTGATAAATAGACTGGCGTACTCATGGTGCATACTCATCATATACCGCCAAGACGCAAATTCAGTCCGCCAACCCATTACTAGTTCTGATTCAGCCTCGGGAAGATCAAACGGTATCCTTTCACTCTCTGCAGTCATCGATACTGAAAAAACTAAAAGACCAATAGGCATTAATAAAGCAAACCAAATTCCTTGTTTTCTTTGAGCCTCAACAATTTCCAATAAACTAAATGAACCAGTCCACATTACCACTCCTGCAACAGCAAGAGCTAATGGAATTTCATATGAAATCAATTGGGCTGCGCTTCTAAATCCACCAATTATCGAGTATTTATTATTAGACGCCCAGCCTCCAACCAAAACTGCAACAGGATAGATAGAAAGCACTGCAACTATATAAAGTAACCCAGCTGCAGGATTAGTAATAAACCACTCTTGAGTAATTGGAATAATAGCTAGTCCAATAACAGCAGTTAGAACGATAATAAAAATAGAATAATCAAATAAAGCTCGATCAGCATCTTCTGGAACGATATCTTCTTTTCCAAAAAACTTTAGGAAATCAGCTACATTTTGAAGTAAGCCCACTTGTCCAATTACAGGCCACATTGGATCAACACCGGGTCCTCGGCGATGCATCATATGGCCCATGACTTTTCTTTCAAGCCAAATTATCATAATTATATCTATACTAACAAAAGTAAATAGTAGGGTAGCTTGAGCAAAATAAGTGGCTAATGTATGATATCCACTTGGAACAAACGCCTCAAGTGCTTGATCATAGAATTCTTCAACCGGTTTCACCGATCTACCTCCCCAATACAAAGATCAATAGAAGCAATTATAACAGGTAAATCGGCTAATTTTCCTCCTCTAGAGAGATAAGGTGCAAGTGAGAGATTTGAGAAAGCACCCGAACGTATCTTCACGCGCCATGGTTGTCCAGAGGCGACAAATTCTCTTTTCTTCTCATGAAGTTTCCCACTGATTAAATAATAAGCGTACTCTCCCCGAGGGTCTTCGATTCGAGAATAAACACTGTTTGGTGGAACACGGCGGGGGACTCTGATACTAATTTCCCCAGGGGGAATTTCTTCAAGTGCCTGTCTAATAATTCGTAAGCTTTGTTCCATTTCTTCCATTCTTACTTCATAACGAGCTAAGCAATCGCCATCATCCCTTTTAGGAATATCAAATTTAAAACGATCATAGATAGAATAAGGTTCTAAACGCCGTATATCTGCTTTCACACCAGATGCTCTTAATACAGGACCAGTTGCGCCACCATTAATCGCTACACTTTTGGGAAGGACTCCAACATTCTTACTTCGCATGACAAAGACATCGCTCTCATCGAGCATCCAGCGATATTCTTCTATTCGATTTTCAATATAATCACAGGCAGTTTGCAGGTCCGTCTCAAAACCAGGATATAGATCATTTGCCACGCCCCCAATTCGCATATAATTATACATCATTCGAGCCCCAGTAAGATGCTCAAGGATGTCTAAAAGGTACTCTCGGTCCCTAAAAGGATAAACTAGCATAGTGAGGACACCAATGTCCCCTGCATAAGCTGCTAACCAAACAAGATGGCTAATAATACGTTGCATCTCAAGAGTTATAACACGAATGTACTCAGCTCTTTCAGGAATTTGGTCAGTAATCTTTAAAGCTTCTTCTGTGGCTTTAACGAAGCCATACGCTTGTGACAGTCCGGCTACATAGCACATACGATTTGTAATGGGAATAAATTGTAAGTATGTTCGGTTTTCAGAAATTTTCTCAAAACATCGATGTAAATAACCTAACAAACAATCAGCATCCACTATGTTCTCTCCATCCGTTAACACCTTAAAAGTCCATAGTCCGTGTGTAACTGGATGCTGAGGACCCATATGAATCCATGCTTGACTCATTGTAAATTTTCCCTCCATTTATCAATTTCAATACGCCCTTTAGCTTCATTTACCGGTCTTGTTAAGCGAAATGGATTTTCAGGTTGTTTATATGATTTACGTAACGGGTGAAGTAAGTTAGGATCTTCATGGGACATCTCATCCCATTCTTCAGGTAATAGAATTCGTTTAAGGTTGGGATGACCTGTAAAATTAAAACCAAATAAATCAAAGATCTCTCGTTCATGCCAATCTGCAGTTTTCCAGATTGAAGTCACTGACGGTAGTAAAGGATTCTCCAAATCGTCAATACGAGCGTAAATTTCAAGCATTAAACTACTAGACCATGATCCTAACATATAAGCAGCCGCGAAATACGACTGCATATCAATTCCCACAATTGAGGATAGATGTTCAAAATTTAGGTCTTTTTTCGCGAAAGCAGCAACTTCAGTAAGTGATGAGGGGGAAATTGTAACTCTTACTCTGTTCTTTTGTGGAATCTCAGAATCTAATAATTTGGAAGAGAAAACTGCTTTTAATCGTTCGAGTGTCTCTTTTTCGAGAACAAAATTTCCGGATTCAATGGCCCCCACGATAGTTCCTCTCCTTTTTTCCTCTAATTTCAATTATTCCGTCAGGATCTACTCTTCCCTTTCCGATTTTCTCACCTAGTCGAAATTCTTCATAAGTCCAAGTTCTTGGAAAAGATTCTTCCAGTTCTTCCCGTTTATGTTCTGGAGTGAAACGTCTATCCTTCTTGATTTTCTCTTGGAGTAATTTTAGCCCGTAAACCATTGCTTCAGGTCGCGGTGGGCAGCCAGGAACGTGTACATCGACGGGGATGACTGGATCTGTGCCTTCAACGATTGAATAACCCTCAAAAAAGGGCCCTCCCGTTATTGCGCACTCTCCTTGGGTCATCACATACTTTGGGGAAGGCATCTGGTCATATAATTTACGAAGTCTGGGTGCAAATTTGTGAGTTACTGAGCCATTTACCCATAATAAATCGCAGTGCCTTGGAGAAGCTCTTGCTAAAACTCCCATTCTTTCAACATCGAACCTAGGGGCATAAGTAGCCGCCATCTCGATTGCACAACAAGACATTCCTAGAAATAGAGGATAAAGTGAATTTCTTCGACTCCAATTTTGGATTGGATTTGTAAAGAAGTGAATAAAATCCTTGATTTTTTGAGTACTAGAAAGAAAGAAACTCAAGACATTCCCTCTTAGGACCATAGTATCTCGTTTTTCTTCATCCAGAAAATTAAACCAAGCACGGGTAATAGTGTAAAAATAGAGATTATTATCAAAATCTCAACCATATCCACAGATGGATCACGAAAAATTAAGGCAAAAGTAAGTAGAAAAACAGAAAGAACATCAAATAAAACAAATACAATAGCGAATGAAAAAAATGAGAAGTTATATCGTCGTTGTGCTTCTCCAATCGGTTTTTCTCCACATTCATAGACACTTTTACTTGGACGAATTGTTTCATAATTTGGACTCAAAAACCAATTAATTAATTTCGAAGCGATAGGAACAGTTGTTCCAATAATCACCCAGATCGCAATTGCTTCATACTCAGGGGGAATCAAAATGTCACATCCAGGCTCCATATGCGAGCAAATTAGCTATAAACTGGAAAAACCCTTTTTTTATTAAGAAAAAACTGGTCAGCCCAACTTGAAAATTTTCATTTATATTTCGATTTTTTTAGACAAAATGAAAAAAGTAATTCTCTAGTTAAACAACGATAATAGATTCCAAGTATTATTTAGGAATCTTAAGGTACTAAATATGTACTAGCTCTATTGCTAAAATAATATCTCGTACAAGGTCAACTGTGTCTCTAATAGATGGAAGCGCACTAAAATCGAGAACAGTTGAAAATTCTCGTTCCAAAATATTAATAGTGACCATTATAAGTGTCAAGTCAGATCGTAACTTCTCTCCGATCCTATTAGTTTCTAGAATTCTTTGTTGAACTTTTTGAGAATCACAAATTACGTTAATCCCTTCAAAGGGTGAGCGCCAATTGAACTTATTTATAGGACTTAAATTAATTTCAATTTTTGCATTCCAATCGATTGAAACTCTACCTTTGCCAGATACTACTAATTTTTTCGCATCCCCTTCCCAAATCATTTCTTGTGGCTTATCAGAAAAGAACGTTGTGATAGCTTTTTCATAATTGTCTGAAAATTTCAAAGACTTGAACCGGTATTTATTTGCGAGGAGATCCGCATGATATTTCTCCGAAATGAAATATTGAAGCTGTTCTTTAGTTTCTGGCTTAGAGATATCATCAGTAGGGGGTTGAGGTTTTAAATCAACTTCAGATTTTTGAACTTCTTCTATGATAGTTGAATCCATTTCTGGAGTAGTTACTTCTTCTAAAGTTTCTGGAATTTCTTCTGGAGACGAAATAGCTTCAGGACGTTTCAAAGATGATGTGCTGATTTCTTTATCTACTTCACCAGTCATAACCTTTATTTTAGTAATTGAAGCTTTAACCTGATCAGCAACATCAAGTATTTCCTGACGACTTTGTTTACAACGGTTACTAGCTACTTTTATCTTTTGCTTGGTTAAAAAATCTTGGAAGAGACCATCAAAGAACTGATCTAAAACCAAGGAAGGCAAATTTATTTTTACATCAGGATCTTCTACGGAAGATAAACTTAATTTCGCTTGTCGGAGATTACTATCAGCATTTGACACATAACGCTCTGCATTATTAACATGACTTCGTTCAGTCATATCACCGACCATATCGACAGTTGAAGCATTCTGGACTGACTGTAATTCCACAATTGCTTTATCTAATAAGACAACAGCTTTATCCAGATGATATTTTCCCATTAAGAGAGCATCAAGATCTTCATGAAGACTTACTTGTTTTTTCTCCTGAGTAATTTGATCCTTAGGTCTAGTATCTGTTAATTTCATTCGTCGGGCTCTGCTAATATTGTTTTGATAATCTCTTTTCTCTTGTTCAAGGTTGCGAAGTGTACCTCGAAGTGTTTCAAGTTGTTTAAAAACAAGATTTTCTTTTGCATTGGCCCTTACGACATCCATTTCTTCTGTTTTTAGTTTTTCTTGTAAGCTGCCTGATAATCTTGCCGATAATGAACGCCATGATAATTTTTTTAACTCATCTACTTCTGTCTGCTCTCGAATCCGAATTTGGCGACATCTAATATATTCTTGATTTAAATCTCTGATTTCAATTCGAATATTTTGTATTTGACGTTCTAAATGAGCTAAATGCGCTTGTTGTTCTGTAATATCCGTTAATATTTCTTTATCGGGCTTTTCCTTTGTTGAATCTTTCTCTAACGATTTTTCTTCTTTTATTTCCTTCGATGTGGCTCGTGATCGTAATTTAGTTCCACAATTACCGCAAAATTTTGCCATTGATCGAACTTTGTGACCGCATTTGACACAGAAAATGAATTGCGCCAAAATTAATTCTCCATTGTTTTCTTCTTAAAAAAAGAAAGCTCGATTAAGGTGGATTTTGTTTTGTTTTAGATAGTTCTTTTCATGTAGATCGTAATTTCATTCTCTCTTCAGCAAATGCAATCCATTGAGGAACCGTTGTAAGGTTTTGAGCTTTCTCTGCTGATTTGAATGCTTCAATAGCTTCTTCGTAATCTTCTAATGAACATAGGATTTTACCTAAAATATAACTGGAAAACAACCCTTCTTCTTCTGTCTGAAGGCGTAAGGCAGTTCTTACA
>JAEOTI010000248.1 GCA_016839955.1 Candidatus Hodarchaeota archaeon
ATCTTGCACACGAGGACAAAGATTTGACCCCAAATTTTCAATTGAAGCTACTCGATTAGCAGTTGAAACATGTATTCATCCTCTTTACCGAGTCGTAAAAGGAGAGTATATGATGGATCGTCCAAGTCTTCGAATTGCTAAAGATGAGAGTAAGAAAAAGCCCATTGACGCTTTACTCAAAACACAAGGTCGTTTTAGACATCTTTATAAACCAGAAGAACGTAAAGATCTGATAAAACAATTCCAAGACGACGTTGACAAACGTTGGGAAGAACTCAAAGAAAAATGTGGTGTTTAAACCACCTCTTTTTCACTATTTTTTCTTGTTATTTTTAGGGAGATTTTTTATAATACGTAAATTACCATTCAATCAATTTTTTTTTAAGAATGTGTGGTAATTTCTATGGAAGATGAAGGAATTAAGGTTCAGAAAACAGCAACAGGACTTCAATTGACCCTTGAAGGTGAATTATATCTTGAAATTGCTCAAAAATGGGAGGAAGGTAAGATTCGTCCTTTCTTTACATATCTGAAGAAATTTATTAAGGAATTAGAAGAATCATATCAGACATAATTTTCTACCAATCATATGGAGAAGTTCCCTCAATGAGTTCTCCAGAAAAGAGACTTAACAGATCGAATATTTCATTACAAGCATCTAAGTCATGAGTTGTTAAATCCGTTAATGCTCGTAAATTCACGGTAAGTGTTTCCTCCTTCCAGTTCACCTGAAGTCGAATTTGATCATTTTTGTATAAAATATGAAATGATGGAACTTTTTCTGAATACTGATATTTAATCTGATGTTCTCTCAAAATAGTCTTCAAATCCTCTTTAAAATCGTTCCATTCAGCTTTATCTGCAAATTTTATTGTAAAAAAGTTTTCTGGGTCTTTACTAGTCAATTGTTATTCTACTCCTTTTCGCAGAGACAAAATTTCGTATTATTCTTCCTGTCTCGAGAGGAGACTCATATGGTACCATATGACCTCCTGAAAGAATCTCATGATAGCAATAATTCTTTGGAAGAATATCGATCATTTCTGTTCTTAACTCTTCGGTTATAATTTGATCCTCTTTTCCCCATATACACAGAATAGGTTTAGTTGAATTCTGAATAACATCAGTGTAATCAAATTTCGGTAAAAAATCTCTGAAAAGATCCGAATAGACCTTATCTGGAATAGTAAAGGCATTTTGACAGAATGGCTTATACAGAGCTTCATCACTCTTCTTCGAGAAGAGTATTTTTGGTGCCATCTTCTTCACCTGTCCTTTAAAGGGGCTCCATAATCTTGTTGGGGGTAATGCTTTGACTCCACTCCTAAAAGTGTTTGGTGCTCTATGTATTCCTGATAAAAGTACAATTTTTTCTACTTGATCAAATTCATCTGACAAAAAATCTCTAAACAATAGACCCGTCAATAAAGAATGTGCTCCCAATATGATCCTCTTATTAGGCCCAAGATATTCCAAAAATTCTCTCAAATCCTGGGAGTAATCGTTCATTTTAAAATCAGAATCCTGCTCAATAGGAGGAGTGAATCCTCTTATACCTAAGAAAATGATATTAATATCAGCAACAGCTAAAGATTTCAATAAAGGAAAATAGTCTTCTAGTTTACCTCCGATAGGGGATAGGAGTAATAGAGTTAATTGGTGTTTGTTCGAAGATTGATAATAATGGTAAATCCGACCTCCTAAAGAAATTTCTTGAGTCTCATATTCTTTTGGAGGATCTATGGAAGTAATTATCTTTGATCCAATTTCCATAGGTTTCTTGGTAAAGGTCATTATTTGAGAAGTGACATCCTCTAGTAATTGTTGGAATTGTTGAACTGGTTTTGCCAATAGAACGGCGAAAACTTCAGCAACATTTGCATCAGGCTGGATTTCCGTATCTATTATACTCTTTAACGATTTTTTCTTGAATTCTTGAATTTCTTTCTTAATCACTGATAACTCGATAAGATTAAAAGAAAAGAGAGGTCTCATTACGTTTGGAGGATCACCAAAAGTTAATTCCAAGAACTCTTGTTTTTTGATTTTCTGTCTTTTTTCAAGAATACTTACATCACGTAGATATTGTATAGGATAACTAACAATGACGAAAGGAGCATCCTCTACATCTTTTGTTTGTACCGCAAACTCCAATCTCTCCTTTTTTGGATTGATTCTAAATAATCCATGACGCTTGTTCTGAAGTCTTGTATCTCCTTTGTGATAGGTCGCTAGCCATTCAAATTCATGATTATTAGCCAAAATTATTCATCTTCTGTTTATTTAAACTAATCTAGGAATGGGATAATACATAGAAATTGTAAATCTTCTGAACCTGTGTTTTTATAACCATGAGCTTCATTGGGAGGCACATAGAGGGTATCATTGCTCTTTATCTTAAACTCATTTCCTGATTCGTCAAATACGATACCTTCACCTGATAATATGATAATCTCATGCTCCTCTCTATGATTGTGTATACCTATATTCCCACCAGGTTTCATAATAAATTTTCGAAGGGCAAAATTCGGAACATTATCATCTTTCCCCCATAACCATTGAATTGATGTACCAGTAGATCCGTACATATCCACAGATTCAGATTCCACTTCAGAAATTTCTTTAATTTTCATAATTATTTCTCCTCCAGACATGAATTATCTTTTATCGCTTTCTTTAAACCTTGTTGTCGTTTTTTTAATATTCTGTTTGACTGTTTCTGTTACACCACTTTCTTTAATTTCTTCCTTGATAGATTCTTTAGCTAAATCTGTAAGATCTCCTGAAACAGCTCCAGTAGTAATATTCAGGGCTTCCTTCGCCACTCCTTTGATTATTCGCTTTGAAACTCTCTTCATACATAATCCGAAAGAACTTTAACATTCGTTAAAAAAAGGGTTCGTATACTGCCAAAGCGGAACGAGTTGTGAACTAAATAGCGATTATCCCTTTCTCTTAGCAAGATCATTCAAAAAAGGTGAAAAATGATACGCCCTTGGTTTCAAGTAGTTGAGCCCTATGAATTCATTGAAGAGCTAGGGAAACGTGAAGAACTGCTTATTGCGGATTTAGGGGGCGTTATTTCTGGGATTGCTCATCCGATTTATAAAGATCCTGATTTATTTGTAAATACCACTTTTTTTACTCCAGGACTTCTACGGTTATTGAATAGAATTCAGGATAAAGTATCGTCAGGAACAGGAAATGGAGTAATCAGATTGCAAAATTACTTGGGAGGAGGCAAAACGCATTCTTTAATTGCAGTCTATCACTTCCTCCATAGTCAGGAGAAATTTATTCCTTACTTGCCAAAAATTGACCTCCCAAATGAGATATCAATC
>JAEOTI010000249.1 GCA_016839955.1 Candidatus Hodarchaeota archaeon
AGTTTAGCATTAGATAGGGATATTAAATAATCTTGCTCCCTTCTTAAAGTATCAAGCTGATTTACAGAATCTTCAATTGTTGCTAATAGATCATTACATTTACTTTCATTATCAATATCAGTTTTCAGGGCTCGGATTCGAAAACCTAAGTTTCTTAATTCTTCCTGAACCTCTTCAGAGTTCCTTTCAATACTTCGAAATAAACTTTGATGTTCTTTGATTAGATCCCAGAATCTTGCTACAAATCCTTGGGGATCCTCAGGAGTTTTTAATGGTGCAATTTCCCTTTTTTGTGCAGAAATTAACTCAAGATCCTTTGAAATAGCATATTCCTCCTTTTCATTAATCCTTCCATTCCGGTGGACCTATCTGACTTTCTAGGATTTCTTCTAGACGGCTCATCATCGGTTTGGTCTCCCAAAGACACTCAAATAAATCCTGTTCAGTAGATCTGATTTTCTCCCGTTCCTCTGCGCCTAAATTACCCTTAGCAATATGATATTCAACAAATTGAATTAGAGGTACAGGCATTCTTGTAATTCGTTCGATTGCACTTTCATCAAGCATTCTAATTTGTAATAACGTTTTTAGTATTCGGGGGTCTTCTAGATTAGTTGTTTTATGTAAAATAGCAGCAAGATAACTTCGACCTTTTGTAGGCCCTTCATCAGGAATATCTGCACCAAATGACCACATTTCATAGTCAATCCCCCAAACAGTAATCTTTCCTTTTTCTTCATGTACTAAATAATTCTGGTTATTTCGATCTGGGTCATTTAGCCAAGTGTCGAATGGAAGTAGATAATAACCATTCTCACAGTTTGTACGGAATTTAGTAAACCAAGTATCTATTGTACCATCGTCTGATGCTTTATCCATTGCACGTGCTAAATCCATTGAATCAGGTACGAATTCTGATATTATACCCATGACAAATGAAGAATCAGAGGGATATTCACCTTCTCGTCTTGAGAGAAGTAATTCATCAAACTTTTTATCAGCATCAAACTTAATAGTGTCTCGATTTTCAAATCCAAAAAATTCCTCATAGGTTTCTGCTTCGCCACCTTCATCTAGAACTTTTACTTCAGAACCAAGTGACAATTTCTTTTTTGTTTTAATTTTATGTTTAGCTACCTTTGAACTAACTATTGGGAAACATCTAGGTACATTTAGATTGAGAATTGATGCTAAATTAGCCGCTACGATTTCATTTGCGATTCTACTGAATTGGCAACGGTCCTTACTTCGAGCAGCATCCCATTCTAGATCTACTTCCATAGCATTCAATTGTGAGAATTCAGAATCAATTACTTGATAGAATGGTTTTAACAAATATTTCTTACCTGAAGTCTTCTCTGCAAAGACAAGAGGACTCCCGTGTTGTCCACCCTTGATCTCTTCTTCAATCGGAGTTAAATTTAATTTCGACCCATCTGGAAAAGTGATTTTTAACATTTGATTCACCGTATTTCAATACATTATAATTTTCTTCTTAATATAACCTTGAGACAATATATTCCGCTAAACCTGATAACATATCTCTCGCTTTTGATTGAGGAAAATGCGTTTCCAAGGCTGATTTTGCTTTTTGAACCAATTCATTAGCTGTCTTCTTTGCTTCAATATCACCTTTTCCTTGTTTAATTAGGTTTAAAGCTTTTGGAACCCGTTCACTCTCAGGATAATCCCCTTCAATGGCTTCAACAAGCTCCTGTTTCTTATCAGCAGGAAGATTCTGGAGTGCTTTTATCAATGGATAATTACCAAACTTTCTTTCAATAATATCCTTACCTTTTTGTTTTCCAAGCTCTGCTCCGGCAAATAGATCCAGATAGTCATCCATAATTTGGAATGCATAGCCAATTCCCGTGCCAAACTCTCCAGCTGCAGTGATGTGGTCCTTGGATCCATCACCTATTATAGCACCGGCAACACATGAAGCCTTGATCAAACTTCCAGTTTTTCCCCATATCATATTCATATAGTCTTTTTCTGTCACAATCTTTTGTTGGTAGGATTTATAATAGTCATATGATCTCTCTTTTTGTTCGTAAAGTACATCAAGTCTTTCTCCTTCCACCATCTCATCAATAGTGCTTGAATAAAGTTTTGATAACTTTGGGAAATACTCTTGACCAGCTTGTCGAGCTGCTTCATCAATAATTTCACGTAATTGTAAACCAGCTATAATCGCCAGCTCATCTCCATACTTGGCTCGCGTTGTTTTTTTTCCCCTTCGTAAATCTCCTTGATCTATAATGTCATCAAACACTAATGAATAGTTATGAATGAGCTCAACTGCAGCAGCTGTTGTTAGAATTGCTGTTTCTTGAATACTCTTATTACCAATAGCTTCAACTATTAACAATGTTAATGCTGGACGGATCCTCTTCCCACCACAATCTATCTGCCAGCCCACAACTTCTTCGAAATCAGGAGTTGATCTATATTTTATAAGACGCTTTATTTCATCTTGAATAAGTTGCCCCTTTTTAGCAAGAGTATCAATGGGATCTGATGACATTCTAGATTCCTCGATATATCCTTCAATGAAAAAATCTTTCTCTAATTAATAATCCTAGGTTTTTATAGATAAATGAATTCCTGCAATTCTTACATTGTGTTCTAGGAAAATAAAATAGTGTTTTCATGTTAAGGACGATGACATGCACATTGGCAGGATGGTACACACTGGCGCTTTTTAAAAATGTTAAAACAACTGCATCGGATTTCATTCATAGCTTTCTCACGAGCACAGTTATCACAGAGGAGATTTTCAATCGGTAAACTTGTTTCTTGATTACAATTGGGACAACTCGGCATGAAATCATTCTCCAGAATTAATTTGTAATCATTCTCCATATTTAATAGACTTTTTCCAAAAATCTTTTGCATAGAAATTATTGACTTCAACAAGATGTAGATAATTAATGAAAGAGAAATTTCTATCTTAATTCACATGAAAAGATAAGGGAAGATTTTTATTTGGAGCCCATATTGTTAGCTGCTCTTGGTTTTTTTTTCTCTACATTTATTGCAGCATATATTATCCCTAATGTAATTGAGCGTTCTTTCGAACGTTCGATGTTAACTGTTGACGCACATAAACCAAATAAACCAAAAATACCAGAGTCAGGAGGAATCGCCCCGCTAATATCATTTATTTTTTCCCTATTACTAGTTCTGTTCGTTCTTACGTTTACAGATCCTGAACGCGAAGTAAATTCGGCCCTGCTAGCAGGAGTACTTTCGGTTGTTATTGCAGGACTGATTGGGGTTCTGGATGATGTTTTTCGAATCCGGTGGCGGGATAAAATCCTGCTTGGTTTTCTCCCAGCTTTACCATTAATGGCCCTGGAAGTTGGAACTACTCAAATGGAGGTACCATTTTATGGTATAGTTGATTTTGAAATCTGGTATTTGTTAATTATAATTCCTTGTGCGGTTAATTTTGCATTTAATTCCTATAATATGCTTGCTGGATATAATGGACTGGAAATGGGCAGTGGAGTAATAGCCTTAACAACAATTTTGATAGCAGGAATAATTGTGGGTTCAGACGATGTAGTAATATTTGTCAGTTGTATGTTAGGAGGAGTTTTAGCTCTCCTGTGGTTTAATTGGTATCCAGCAAAAATCTTAGTTGGTGATACAGGTACATTAATCGTTGGAACATCAATTATCGTTGTTTTAATTATAGGAAACCTTGAAAGACTTGCTCCAGGAATCTTCTTTTTGTATTTCATTAATTTTATTCTTTTGTTCGCTTACATCATATCGAAACAAACTGTAAAAGTTAGTTCAATTGATGAAGACGGTTTTCTTTCTGTTCCGTGTCCATTTACTGTTTATTGGCTTATTCCATATTTCAAAAAAGTAACTGAGAGAACAAATGTAATTATTATATTAAGTGTTCAAGCGTTTTTCTGTCTGCTCTCTCTATTAGTCTTTGTTATTGAAGTTTAATTTTTAGAAAAATTCATTCTGACCTCTAATATATTTTTTAAATAATTCTAGTGCTAGTATTGGAACCATTGCGGCAGTAAGGCAAAAGGCCCAGTCAAAAGGAGTCAGATAGGCTAATTCTAGATTGAATGTAGTTATATCTACCAATAGTTCTTGTAGTTCAGGAATGTACATGAGTAAAACATGAGTAATCGGTAATGTAAAGACGCAGACGTACACAACCCAAAATCTCTCATCTGTAAACGCAGATGTAATTGGTTTATTCATTCTACGTAGAGATAATACTAAGAAACACTCACAAAAGAAAATCGTAGTGATTAACATTGTTCTAGCTTTAACATGGGCCCAATCTTTTGGTTTTATTATATTTTCATTTTCAAAATACCATTCTTTTGGAACAATCCCTTCCTTATTAAACTTAGTTGGCTCAAGAAGATCTAAGAAGCCAAAATCTGGTGCATTATACGTTAAGTAAAAAACTAGATGAAGCATTAAAGAAAGGGAAAAAGCTCCGACAATTAGAGCCCACATTAAATTTTTATTAATAATGCCTTCGCCATCAAGGGGCATTCGATTCATTATATCTTTATCACCGCGATCAAATATTAGTGCAAATGCAGGTAATCCATGAGCTAATGAAAAAATGTAAACCCGTTGCCAATTATCAAATACTGTGTGATCTGCTCCCAGTAAAAAGGTAGAACCAATATAGAGCAATGCTTCAGCTAAATTAATCATCACATAAAAGAAAATCATCATCCGAATCTTCTGGAATAAATTACGCCCTTGTTTAATCCCTGTTACTATACTATTGAAGCTATCGTCAGTAATGACAATATCAGATGCTTGTTTTGCAACGTCAGTGCCGGCTATTCCCATAACTACGCCAGCGTCTGCCATTGATAACGCTAAAGCATCATTGACTCCATCCCCTGTCATGGCAACTACACGATCTTTGTTTTGATATCGTTCTACGATCACTTGTTTATCTTTAGGAGCTACACGGGCATAAACAACGGTGTTCTCAAATTCCTGATCATTTAAATCATCAGCTTCTCCTCCCATGCGAACATCCCTTTTTGCTCCTAGTTGAATAATACCTACATTTTCTGCAATAGTAGCGGCTGTTGGAGCAGCATCACCAGTTATCATGATTGGAGTAATGCCTGCACTATGACATTCCTTCACAGATTTAAGTACACCATCTCTGGGAGGATCTAGTAAACATATAAAGCCTAAATAGGTCAACTCACTTTCTAATTCATCTCGATCCATCTCAGAAACATCAACAAAATCCTCAAACTGTTTATAGGCTATTGATATGACTCGAAATCCTAGTTTTGCATGGTCATCAGTAAATTCCTGAACTAATTTTCGTTGTTTGTCTGTTAAATCGGTAATTTCGTACGGTGGACCGGCTTTGTTACACCTAGGCAAGACAACCTCAGTAGCACCTTTACAAAAGAGTACAATTCCAGGTCTATCATCAAAAAAGACCTTACTCATTCTTTTCAGACGAGAATCGAACGGAAGTTCACGAATAAGTTTGTAACTTACCTCTATATCATGTTTATCAATACCGCTCTTGTTGAAGAGCGTAACTAGAGCAGCATCCGTCGGATCACCAATTGCTCTCCATGAAGCATCACATCCAACACAATCCATAACTTCCTGGATTAAGACTGATGCATCGTTGTTAAGATAGCCAGCTATAGTCATAAATTCCAGAGCAGATCCAGGGTATGCAAAATTTATTGGCGCCAGAACCCCTTCAGGTGTTTCATACTCACCAGGGATTGTCGATTGAGCTTTAGCTTCCGTTGGTATTAGGAGTAGATCACGTATTTCACCTGAAGGACCATAACCAAGGCCAGAGACACCATACAGATGATGTCCGTCCCAAATTCGTTTCACAG
>JAEOTI010000250.1 GCA_016839955.1 Candidatus Hodarchaeota archaeon
GAAAATTTAATTAAATTATATTCCGAGAATCTTCAAGAATTCTTTGGAGACGACTATGAAGCAGCTTTAAAGAAATATGCTGATGCGGTCTCTGTACTTATTATTACCCCAAAAGAACCTGCTGGCGTCCAAGTTTCTATGATTCCAGATTTTGACAGACCAAATGATTATAAGACAATGAAAAAGGAAGATCCGGACGCAATAAACAATCTCCTTGATATGAAGATCCAATTATTGATGCAACGGTGTGGGTACGGATCAATCTCAGGCACAGACAGTAAAGTTGTTTATCTCTCAAACATAATTCAACACACATGGGATACTGCTAAAACCAACAGATTACCCATGGAAAAGCTAATTTCCACCCTGTTAACTCCTCCTGTAAGTAAAATCGGTGTTATTGAAGTAGATAAATTCATATCTCAAAAAATAAGAGAAGATTTAGCAAACCGCCTTAATGCATTAATGGTAAAAGAAGTAGGCGGAATCAGATTAGATATTAATTGGATAATAGATTTTGCAAGCCAAGAAGGTAAAACACCGTTAATCATCTTTGATATTCGGAGAATTACTCAGGATAAAGAAAAGAGTCTTTTCGTAGCAGAGGTGCTAGGAGCAATCCAGCGCTATGTTTGGGACAAAGGAGGTACAAGTAGACTACGAACCATTCTATATTTTGACGAATTATATGGTTTTCTTCCACCAACTTCAAAACCACCTTCTAAAACAGCTCTTATGATCTTACTCAAACAAGCACGAGCTTTTGGTCTTGGTTGCTTATTTGCAACTCAAAATCCAGGGGATCTGGATTATCGAGCGGTTGGTCAAGTGTCCACATGGTTTTTAGGCAAATTAACTTCAGATCGAGATATCCAGAAAGTTGAAAAGTCATTAAAATCGATTTTTGAGGCTGAAGGTCGAAGTCTTGAAGAATTCAAGAAATTAATGTCAAAAGTAAGAGCACTAAAACCAGGTAATTTTGTTTTCTATAACCCTAGTCGTGGGATTTTTGACCTTAAGACGAGATGGTTGCTTTCTTATCATCGTGGACCTTTGATGCCTGAAGAAATCCGAGAAATAACCCTTCGCCCAGAAGAGGAAGAACAAGAAGACGAGACAGCTGTGCCGACCGAAGAAGAAATTGAGGCAGCATTTATCCCGGGAGATCTTGTTTTAAAAGGAAAGAAACGTAGTTACGCCTTAGAGGAACGTTTTGTTCGTAGTAAGATTGATATTGAACCTGAACATTTAACAGCACGAATTAAGGAAAGATTAAGTTTATTTGATGAAACAATTCAACTAGAGTTCTCAGACGTGCAAAGCTATTATGCACCAGTATTGGCTGTAGCAGTTGGAATCTCAAAAAAAGACAAATTTAATTTTCGAGGGAAACCGGTTCCTATTGCATTAGATGATGCTGCCCATAGAGCTTATGGTTTAACTCAGGAATTAGATTGGAATTCGATTGTTTTTGAAGGTATTCACCCACCTTCCCTTTCTCCTGACATACTACAAATTACTGCTGAAGATAACATCACCCAATATGCTGATGTTCCAAAAGAAGAGGTTAAAAGGGTTTTAGATTCCATTGATTGGTATTTCACTCAACTTCCACTCCCAGAAGCGAGAGAAAAATTCAACGAAACCTTATCAGAGCTCGAAAAGACTGAAGTGGAACGAGTTACGGGAGATCTTGACAAAAAAATTACCAAATTAGAAAAAACCGTTACAGGGCTTAGAGAAAAAATAACAGGAACGGATACAAAAATCAAAGAGACTAATCAAAAGCTGTCTGATCTGCAAAAATCCTTAAAAGAACGTCAAAAAGCAGGAAAAGCGACAAAACAGATTGAAACATCAATTGAATCAGCTGAAAATAAGTTATCAGGTTATAACGACAAGAGTAAAGATTTTGATACTCAAATTAAAGAAAACCTTTCAGAAATCGAATCGTCGCAAAAACAAAAGGAGGAGAAATTAACCGATTTCCGAAAAGAACTCCAAGAATTACGAAGAGCAGGTCCTCCTGCTTCATTCCACCGATTAGCTAAGAAGGAAATTAAGATAGACGAAAAAGCAATCTATTGGGTTCCTAAAGGATTAGTAAATGTTAATATCATTAAACCTGATACTGATGTTCAACCTCGAAACATTCAGATGGACTTTAACCTTGTTAATGCTAATAGCGTAGTCGATTGTGATGTGTGCGGTTCTGAAGTTTTAGAAAAAGATCCTCACTTTCCTGAAATCGCTCCGCCAATATTTGTTTGTAATGTCTGTCTAAAACTACTTTGTAAAGAGCATGCAAAAGGTTGTGTCTCTTGCGGTAAAATGGCTTGTGTAGACCATATTTCTTCCTGTAAAATCTGTGATAAGGCAATTTGTGCGGATTGCTCTCAACTTTGTGCTACTTGTGGAGCAGAAGTTTGTCCAGAACACTCTCAACTTTGTGCTAAATGCGATCATGTCTATTGTAGTGAAGAAACGCTTGAGATGTGTAGCATCTGTAGTCGAAACATTTGTCTAGAATGTGGTATTCTTGAGTGTAACGCGGAAGATTGCGAGCAACAAGGTTGTGAAGAACATTTTGTTAATTGTAAGAGTTGCGGAGAAGCTTTTTGCTCTGATGGAGATCATCTTCAAGAATGTCGTGGTTGCAAAGAGAATGTATGTCTCCAATGTGGGAAAGTAACCGTAGTATTATCAGGTAAAAAGCAAATTGTCAAATGTAAAAGTTGTTCGTAGGAATCCAGTAATGTGGTGTTCTTGTGCTAGAAGTCCAATATCAAGGTACTGAAGAACTTATTCCATTTGTAGACTTACATACACACCTTGGTAAAGAGCGAGTTTTAGATCCCACTGGACGAGAGGCTTTTCGATCTACAACGTTACGAGATATTATAGATTTCTATGAGAAGGTTGGTCATACACTCCAACAACGTTTAAAAGAAGATCAAATTTATAAATTTAAAATGAATTCACCAGGAAAACCTATAAGTCCTTTAATGAAAAATTTACTTGAAAACACTAACGAGAAACGTGTTTTCGGATGGATTGCCGATCACATTGCTGTATTTCCTTTTAATGATGTAATTGCGGAAAGAACAAATCCAAAATTTCAAATGTCTAATGATAGAGTATTTATACGATCCAGAGACCCCCAATTTGGGCGGATTATTCCATTCTGTAGAGTAGATCCTTTTGATGGTAATAAAGCCCTTGAAGAAGTGAAAAGATGTGTATCATTAGGAGCACGAGGACTTAAGCTACACCCTTTATCTCAAAATTTTGTTGACAAAATTGTTTCAGAAGATGTAATTAACGTCCTTGAATTTGCAGGATCTATAGGATTACCTGTAATTTTTGATGTCGCGAATGAGGGTGTAGGAGCAGATATTGGAAAGGTGGTCGAAGCAGCGAAATCAAAAATTGGGTCCGATTCGAAATTAAAAGTAATCTTAGGTCATTTTGGATTTGATTACTCATCACAAGTATTGCATGACCTTCTCAAGAGACCTGAAATGTTTACAGAACTATCAGGATGTCGTGGAAAGGATGTATCACTTTTCTTTGAAAAATTAGTTGAATTTAATGGTTTATCAGGTTTAGAAAAAGTCGCTTTTGGGAGTGACTATAATTACTTTGGAGTCACTCAGTGTATAGATTTTACTTCATACATCTTATCAAATGCGTTCTCAGAACTTGTAGGAGAAGAAAACTGTTTACAATCTGTGAAAAAAGTATTAGGATTGAATGCATTATCCCTATTTGAGTTTGTTGCGACTCCATCGTTATCAGAACAAAAAAATACTGGATTAAAACAAATATCTACAATAAATCTTTCCAATCAAATCCAAAAAGTCTTAAAAAACAGAAAAATATCAATTAGACCACAACTCTTAGCTTTTAATACAGATATCACGATTTGGACCGTTCAAAAAGAGAATCAATGGTCTTTCTGTTTTCTTTCACGAAATATCCAAGATAAAACATTAATATTTATCCCTGAAGAATTCCCAGATCCTAAAAGTTTCGAAACAATGATTAAACCTCTAAAAACAATTAAAATAAACAAAAAACTCAAAAAATTCGACCTTCCCAAAGCAATAAAATCATATGAGGGCGATGTAGCGTGATCTGGCATAAACTTCCTTTTTCACATGGACTAGAGGTCGAAAACCATCTCGTGAATGAAATTGGTGAAGTGGTTACTGGAGATTTCCTAGTAGAGACTTGGAAAAATCTCTTCACAGAAGCTTTTGATCTCTTAAAAAAGGAAATAGAATCAGCTCCAGAAATTATTAAGAAAAAAATCATAAAAATCGAAACAGAACATGATGTAAACAGACAGGATAAAAGCCTGTCCTATCATGCTGTGACTTATCGACTTGGGAAGGAGAAAATTAAGGTTTATATGTTTGGACCCGATCCTAATATTTCTCAAATAACTTGGTTATTGGAACTTGTTACTCCTCCTTGCGAATATATCGAAGAACTCGATTGGTGGATTACAACATTATATAAAATTTGTCAGCTACCAGAGGGGATTTTTATTCTTCCTCTTGGAATGTCACCCGCTGAAACAGGTTTTAGAAGTGGTTTATCAGCTGGCGAACACCATCATATAGGGATTCCAAAAGATCTTGTTATTCAGGTGTATAATTGTTTTCGAGCTTTTGTTCCACATTTGATTTGTATAACAGCTAATTCCACACTCTTAAATTTCTCTCCAACAGGTAATGTTCGAATTTCAGCCACTAAAGATGGTTATAAACGAGTTGTGGCAAATAATTGTGTCCGATCATTAAGACTTCAATTTAATACTACTCAAATGGGACCAAACTCTACTTTATACCTCCCCTATTTAGCAGATAAAAGCACCAGAGAAAATTTTAGTGATTACGTCAAAAAACCGATCCCTGATGACAAATATGTGGATATTTTTCCCTTCACAGATTATGGTACCATTGAGTTACGATTCTTTGATGCCTTATTTGCTAACTCAATTCGTTTAGCTCTCGTTGCTATCCTTCAGTGTTTAGCATTGAAAACTCAGAGACTCGTTACGGATGAAAAAACGACGATTCCTGATGTTGAATCTAAAACTCTTTTTGAAAACCGACGGAAAGCTATCGAATTAGGTTTTCTTGGGCGTTTTCAAGTTTCCGAGAAAGTAACTCCTAATCCGAGTGATCCTTTCTGGAGATGTTATCTATGGGATCCAGAAAGCGGTCAGACACATACAAAACTCTTTCAAGCTTGCCGGTCAATGTTATTTTTTATTAAAGAAGAATTACTTGAGCTGAAATTACTCCCAATTGTCAATAGGGTTCTTGCTTTCCTATGGGGAACAGAAGAACCAGATAAACGAGCCGCCCCCTTTTCATTAACCGATTTAATCCTTGAAAACGCTTCTAAAAGAAGTGTAAGCAAATCAGATTTAATCAAATCATTTCATTTTCCAGGATCATCTTACTTAGTAAAAGGAACCAAATTATCCCCTGCAGCAAAGGAATTTCTATTAGCTGAGCCTGCTGAACCAGTTTTAGTAACATTACCTCCAAAGAAACGATTAACACAAATAACCCCTACTCCAATACCTACAAAGACTAAAAAGAAAAAAATAAGAAAAACAAAACCGAAAAAAGAAGAAGTAAAAACTAAGAAATCTAAAAAAGAACCAATTCCTAAAAAAATTCCAAAAAAGGTGAAAAAAGAAGTTAAAAAAGAATCAAGAGACCCTATACCTAAAAAACCAGCAAAGAAGAAAGTAAAACCCCCAAAGGTGTCAATTTCAAAGGAAGAAGAACCTATAAAGGCTATCCCTATACCTGACGTCTCAACGAGTCATCAAGATACTCGAGATGCTAGAATTGCTGAAGCAATGACAAAACGGAAAGTAAAACCATCCAAGAAGATAACATCACTACCTGTTGAAGAAAAAAAGGTTGACATTAAGAGTCAAATCATGTTTATGGAACCTAAACCAAAGAAAGTAAATATTAATTTTCCAAAAGAAAAATTCTCTGGAAAACAGTTCTGGATTCCCACAGTAGAGTGGAATCCAAAAGATGTGAATGTGATTGAGCAAGGTACATTCGAGATCAAAACAAAGATCAAGTCTGATGAGAGAGTAGAGAATTTTGTAGGAAAATGGGAAACCATTCAACCAACCTCTGAGAATCCAACAATTACTTTACCGATCCTAATAGACATGGATAAATTAGTTGAAAAGGACTCGAAGTTAAAAATTAAGCTAGAAGCCACATATGAAGGACAAATTATTTTCCAAGAGGAAATGAGTCATAAATTTAAGGTTCAAGAACCGTTTACACGGATTGCAAAAGTTGCCTACGAAAAGCTCCATGGGTTTACTAAAGTATCCTACTTTTTAGAAAGTGATGGAAAAGCAAAACCCCAATTAAACACAATTCTAGTGACACCTTACCTTCAACAGACATTGATTGATGAAACAATTGAATTTAAAGAAAAACAAAGTGTTAAACTAGATCGGAATATTTATATCCCCCCAAAAGTACTCATAGGACCGTATTGGTTAATAACAAAGCTTATTGGAAAGAAAGAGGGCCAAGACACAAATTATAGACGAGTAGTTCCTCCCGTAATGAAAATCCTTGAGTTCAATGTCGATTTAACTCCTCAAGGTGGTAAAAAGAATCCTTACTCTAAACTTGATCTACAAGTTATTATGAAAGCACAAACAAGTTTGGTTGAACCTCAATTTAGATTAATTCGAGTAGACCCTACAAAAGGTCCGGAAGTCCTTGAACAGTTAAGATTAAAAGAAATTCTCAAGGCAGGAGACAAAATAACTCTTAGTAAGAAAAAGTGGAAACCACCAAAGGGACTATTGAAAATTGACTTAATCCTTGAAGTTGAAGATCACCTTGGATTAATTCCAGCTATTCTTCTGGAGAGTAGAAAATCGGTTAATATTCCACAGTAAACTGACCTAACTTCAAACTACTTAATCCTTTTTAGTAATGGCCCATAATAATGATTTTTTCCCTTTAGAGATAGTTTTTTGTATTAATTTGGCATCTTCTAAGGCCAATAAGACTGCCATAACCCGAGCTTTTGCTTTATCTGAACAGTCTCCATCAGCTACAGGAACGTTCTCCAGTAACTCTGCAGTGGTGGTAGGTCCCTGCTCTTTAAGAGTAAGAAGAATATACTCTCTTATTTTCTGGTGTTGTTTCACTTTTATCCCGGATTTGGAGTCTTCAAGTTTTAATAAAATACGTATAAACATTTAATTGTTTAAGGATTATACTTATTTAATTTTTAAGGTAATTTTAATTATTCGTTATTTCATTTGATATGTTCTTAAGCCAAAATAAACCAATTCCTGCTAGAATTACTCCTGCACCAGTAAGTAATATAACTAATTCAATACCAGCA
>JAEOTI010000251.1 GCA_016839955.1 Candidatus Hodarchaeota archaeon
AATTGCCATAGTTAATACATTTCCTGGTTTTGGAAATCTCGAAGAAGCTAGCGAGTTTATGGGTGGTAATTATGCATTAGATGGTGGTGCAGTGTTTATTTCAAGTAAACTTCTGAGCAATTCATTTAATATAACCACAGCTTCTCTTTTCCTGATATCACTTGAGGATTCTAACTCTAGAGACGAAATAGTTGCAAATTTTGAGAATAATCCTGATGTTTTACGTATATATACACTGGGTTATGCTGATGAAGAAGCTATTCATTTTGTTCAATTTTTAGGTATCTCTGGAATTACAATTGTTAGTTTTTTGTGCAGTTTAATTTTCACCATTCTATGTCTTACACTCTTTTTAGATTACATGGTGGAAGAAAGGCGACGAGAATATGCAATCATGAGAGCAACAGGGGCAAAGAAAAGACAAATTTCATTTCAAATTATCTTTGAGTTTCTTGGAATATTAATTCCAGCATTTATAATTGGGCTCATAATTGGAACTCTCTTCTCTATAATGTTCCTGACTATTGGTGAAAATAATTTACAATATAAATCTACACTGCCATTCTTAATCAACCCTTTCACACTTGAAACGGTTTTCTTAATAGGAGCCAGCTTCATTATCTCTTTAGTGGCCTTATTGATTGGAGCGATTATTCCTGCCAGAAGAGCTGCTGGGTCCGATGTTGCTCTTGTTTTAAAAGCTGCTTAATGAAATAATTCCCAGGGAAGATTAACTTAAAAAAACAAAAAAGACTAGTAGAAGTAAGTTGAACATACCAGAAACCATGAGAATTAATCCCCTATTATAGGTGATCTTCTCAGAGTAATCTTCGACATCTTCAATAATATCCTTTGTTGAAAACATCGGTTTTAGTAGACTTGCTCCTCTATGCTTGATTTCAGCCATTTTTGGTGCTTGCCGTTCCTCCTGTAAAGAACGGATTTTCTGCTGAATTAATAGGTTTTTTCTTCTTATTTCACGAGACGTATGAATCCCATCTAAAATAAAACCAACTATAAGACAGATTCCGGAAACAAAAAGTAAAATGAGCCCAAAATCTATTTTTTCTAAAATTTTAACGTCAGCAACATCAATTAAGAGCGAACTCGCAAGTGTTCCTGCTGCAAAGAAACATCCTATAAATATTCCAAATAATAAGGTTTTTCCAGTATCGACCTTGGCCAAAGTCATCCCTACTATTATAGTACACTTTTTGCGGTATTTTTTTTAAAGTCAAGTGACTTGTAACAATCTAGAATCCCGTATATGATTACTCGACCTTACGGAAAAATAATTTCCATTATAATTATTTCATTATGTATAAAGTCTAATAAATTACGTTCTACTGTAGTTCACTTTTGAGGACTCTTCACACATCAAAACCTATTTATTAGAGGTCAAACGTTAAGGTATATGCATCTAGAAAAACCTAGATGACTTTCCCATGGAAAAAACAGATCTCAATTAGAGGAACTAGTTCATGAAAGTAAAATACTATATGCTGATAGCTGCTGCAACTGTCATAGGTCTCATGGCCTTTCAGATGGGTGTAGCTGGCAATAATGTTTCCGCAGCTGAGCAACCTTCTATGCACTTCAAGATTACTCTGCTTGCGCCAACAAACAACCCAGCTCGTGTGCAGCATGCTCAAGTAATCAAAGCTGAAATGTGGAAGATCGGAATAGACTGCGATCTTGTACTCGTTGGCTGGGACGTTCACATCCCACGTATGTTTGAGGTCCCAGGCTACAAGACTTATGACGCTGGCGGAATAGATGCTGCTTTTATTGGTTGGGTCCCAGGTGATCCTCTCTCTCCATCAGTGGCATGGTACTACCATTCAGACTATCTAAAGAATGGAACCGGTAGCACTGGTAACTATGGTGGTCTAGACGACAAAGTCATAAGTGATATGATTGACGAAGCTGATAAAACACTAATCTTCAACGACCGTCAAGAAATTCTCGTGGACATTGTAGACAGAGCTCTTTGGGAAATTCACTCACAAGAGGGTCTCTATCACGAGACAGGTGTTTACCCCTACCGTAACTACGTCGTTGGCTATGAAGCCAGTAAATGGTCGTCATCTCAGGCCAACATTGCTGAGATGTCCGTAACATCGACTGAAAAGACTTTCACTTATGCCAGTCAAGCTAAATGGATAGACCTGAACCCTTCGATCTCAAACTCACTTTATGACTCGTATGTCCATTCAATGACTTTCTCAAGTACCTATGAGTATGACGTTAATTGGATTTTGCATCCAGTTATGGCTTCAGGAGCACCCGTTCCATTGAATTCAACCTCTCTTATCACTGATTACATTACTCTCGCCGAGATTTCCAGTGATTCTCCATTCGATGGTGCAAATGCCACAACTACATGGGGTGACAACCCTGCTATTGATTCTGAATTTGATGCTACTGTCTGGGAAGCAAACAGATCTATGTTTTTGATCCCACTAAGGGAAGATGTTCCTTGGCAACCTGCAACGGCCTATGGATATAGTGCTTCAGATAGCTTCAATGTGACAGCTGACGACTATATCTGGGGTATGGAGTACAGAATGCACGAAGACCACCCAGGTCCAAGTAAAGCTGGACTCACCCGATTATTCGGTTCCGCTGAGTTAGGTTTCCAAAAGATCAACGACCACTTGCTCAAGGTCAACTTCCGAGGTGGCACTGGTGAAGGACTCGAGGCAGACTGGTATGCGAGTCTCGCAATAACTGCCTATCCAGAGCATGTACTCAACCCCGACTTTGATGCCATGGCATGGGGTGGTGGTGAAGGTACCTATCCCGGTGGTAAAGGTTCAATCCCTGCAATTAAAGATCAAAAGATTGACCACATTTTCAACACCGGTGGCGAGTATTGTATCGTCGGGAACGGTCCTTACCGCTATCACGACTGGTCAGACACACAAGCGACTGCTACACTCCATAAGTTCGGTGAATGGGGAAATGGTCTCTGGAATGAAACAACCTACGAAAACAACAATATAGACACCTATTGTTACACTGTCATTGAAGGTAGAGACACTGCTCTTATCACATTTGAGAATGGAGGGGTGGATGCCCTCGATGGTGGTAACTACAGATTTGGTAAAGATCTTACATACCTAGAAGGTCTTTCAGGTCAGGGTGTTTTGATACAACTTTATGATGAGGCTGCACTGCAAACAATGGGTTACAATCTATATCATCCTAAACTCAAGAACCGATTTGTCAGATTAGCCATCTCTCATATACTCCCCCGACAAAGGATTGTAGACAACATCCTTGGAGGATTAGGGACTGTGAACGAGTTTGTAGGTTTTGCACAAATTAGTCCCTACTGGCCAACTGAGGAGCAATGGAAGAACGACATTGGACTTGATCCGTCGTATGATCAAGTTCTTCCAGAGGGTAAGCATTTTCAGGGACATATTCGTTGTGATTTGGATAAAGCTTGGGCTCTTATGGAATTGGCAGGTTATGATATGACGGCGCAAAGAAATCATGTCTTAGGATTAGAACCAAATAATAAACAGTTTTTACCTTCATTGAGTGAATTAATACTAGTAGGGGGTATAAGCTTAATAGCGCTCGGTTTGGGAGCAATTATCGCAAACCATTTGCAATAAATGTTTCACATCATTTTGTTAAATCTAAATAGAATAAAGAACAACTTTATCTTAGTTTATTTCTCATCATTTAATTAGAAACTAGATTGCAGATCCATTGATGAATTTCGTTATTTCGGTGATAAATCATGACAGATCTCATCTTAGAATATGGTGATGAACTCTTATCCGCCTTCATAGATGAAAAATGGAAGAATAACATCATTGTCCTAGAACCTGAGAAACCACAAAAAGAATTTATAGATCTGCAAACAAAGTTTGAAGAAGTGCTGTCAGAAGCTCCTGCAGGTGGAAAGAACCTTAAAATCATTCTAGAAGAGGTTTATTCGCAGGGAGCATCTGTAACGATAATCATTGATGACTATACAAGACCAAACAAACATACAAAGATCCTTCTTCCTAAACTCATTAAATACTTACAGAAATTAGGAATTTATGTTAATGATATCAAAATCCTAGTTGCCAGCGGAACTCATCGTCCACCAACAGTAGAGGAACTAGAAAATAAGATTCTTACTCCTGATCTTTATAATCAATATAAAGAGCACATTTTTGCCCATGATTGCGATACTGGGAATATTGATGTAGGCACTACTCCCTCTGGTACTCCAATTAAAATTGATGAACGTGCAATTAATTCTTGTTTACTTATTCCACTAACAGACTCAGAATTACACTATTTTGCAGGAGTGGCGGGTACAGTTAAAGAAATTGTCCCTGGTATTGCTTCCCGAGAAACAGTTGGGCATAATCACCCAAAAATGTTTGATAGGGATCTTGGTTTTGTGCCTGAATGTCGATTGGGAAATACTCAAGGTAATCCAGTTATTACTGAGATGAAAGAAATCGCAGAAATGGTAGGTAAAAAAGTACCAATATTTGGAGTAGATGTAATCTTCTTCCAAGATGAAATAGTTTATATGAACGCTGGAGATCTAATTGGTCTTCACAATAGTGCTGCACCAAAAATCACCAAAATACGAACAGTAGAAGTTTCCAAACCTGGAGATCTTGTTATTGTTGGAGTAGGAACATTAGGTATTAACTTGTATCAAGCGGGAAAAGGAGTGCATGCAGGTTGGAATGCAGTAAGAAAAGATGGTAAAGGTAAAATTCTTGTTCTCGCTCCGTGTCCTGATGGGGCTGGAAACGATGCCTATTATGAAGCAATGCATTCAGTTGAAGGAAAACCACTTTTGGATGCGTTAGAATTCGTTCTTGACAACTATTGTGGAATTGATACATTTAAAATTGGTAATCAAAAACCTGTTGACCTTCTAAGAATTTTGAAAGAATTGGGCGAAGGTAGTATCGAATTGATAACAGAAATGAAGGAAGATGAGCTTTGGAAGACATTTCGAATAAAAGCAATCTCCCCGAAAGGATCTACAAAAGAAACTCTTCAAAATTACATAGAAGACTTTATTTCACAAAGAAAAGCTGAGAATCCAATAATCTATATTATTCCTGATCCAGGAACATATGTAAAAATTAAAGAGTGAATTAACGTTTTCCTTTCATCTTTTGTAACGACACCTAATTAAAAGAGAATCAATAAATTGTAGTAATTAATCAAATTGAGTTAGCAAATTACATTTTTCTTACTAACTTTTTCCTTTTCTCTAGTTACCATACGAACAGCTCTTTCAGTACACCAGGGAACGCATAATGCGCAACCAACACATAATGAAGTATCTACATTGCAAACTCCTGCAATCAGACGTCGAGCTCCAAACATACACACTTCTTTACAAGTTCCACAACCCATACATTTAGCATTATCAACTTCTGCAACTATTTGAGGGATTTGTATTTTTTGTCCAATATTGGGGTCCAGAATTGCATTTAAAAATACTGAGCAACACGAACAACAACTATGGAGTTCCATTCGGGATTTTGGATCATTTAGTGTCTCAGCATAAAGAATCAAGACATTACCATTCTTCCAGCTAGTTTCAATATTGGTGAGAGCTTTCTCTCTTGTGATTCTCTTAGCTCGTTCTTCTTCAATATCGTCTTCCATTAGGTCATTTAGAACGAGGCAAGTGTCTAAAGGTCTTACACAGTTGTTGAAGGTTTCTCGACATCTACAGGATCGTTGGACAATAATTGAAGCATTATCAATGGTTTCAAAGAGATGATTTGTAAATGAATGTGACTTATATTTTGGGAGAAACGCTCGTTTTGGTGTAAAAATGTAAAACTTCTCAGGATGTTTTTTAACAAGTTGTAAATAGAAATTTTGGAGATATTCTGTTATTGTTCTAAACAGAGTCGTTGGAATGTAGATATTTTTATGAGTAGCGTATTGTAAAAGAGTCCAAAGGCTTTCAATACCTGTAATAATTTCATAGTTTCCATTAATCTTTTTGATAACCCCTTTCTGAATTAATTTTTTAGTTAATTCATCAGAGAACGTTTGTGTTGTAATATTTGCAGTTTTTATTCTTTTTAAGAAGTCATGTTCATCTGAAACTAAAACCATAGATAGAAAGGGTTCTATCTCATTAGGAAGTTCCAGAATTCCTGAAAAATCAAAACCTTGTGACAAACGTAAGCCACCAAGAAGCTTTTAGTCTTCGTAACTAACTAATAATCTCAAAGTTTTATTCTATTTGAATTTGGTAAAAACTCACGTTCGAGTTATTCTCCAATGCGCCGACAGAAAATATCTTCAGAAATCGATTGTTCAAGGGCTAATGAAGTTTCTTCTAATTTTAGAATTAGAGCTGGAGATTTTTTATGAAGAATAATGGTTGTACCAGGAAGTAAACCGAAAGAAAGTAATTTGTTTAAACGTTTAGGTTTTGTTGTTGAAATATAGGCAATTTCAACCTTTTCTCCCTCTGGAATTAAATTCAAGGGCATTACTGCACTTTCGACCTGAAATCGTCTTTCGTGGCAACAGGAACCATGTGGAATCAGACGCCCATGTGGACAATGAGTAGGATGGCCTAAAAGGGTACAAACATTTTCTTCTATGCCATGAGTTATTAAATGTTCAAATTTGCAGGAAGCGCCCTCAATCTCCTCATTTCGGACTTGAAGGATGTCTTTAAACAATCTTTCACTTAATCGATGACGACGAATAACCTGTTCGGCAAAATAACGTCCTTCAGGGGTTAAAGAGATATTCTTTTCTTCATTTGAAATCGTAATTAACTTCTTCTTTGTTAATAACTCAACAGCTTCGTTGATATCGAATTTTTCCTGGTGAGGGCCATGTTGAAGTTTTGAAAGAGGGCAAGAGTCCTGTTTACCTTCTACGAGGTTCATCCAAAGAGTTTCCAGCATTTCTTCTTCATCAAAAGATAAAGTAACCATTGTTTTATCTCCGCTTTAATTTCCGTCTAAACCAAGAAAGTATTTTAGATTCCATCTTCACAGTTTGATAACCACAGTTTGGACATTTGAGGTAATCACATGATTTTCCAAATGGACAGGAATTACACGTAGATTCACTATCACAATCATTGTATTGGAATCCACATAAAGGACATTGCATTATACTGGAACCTCCAGAATCGTGAGAAGAAAGTGAAGAATAGAACCAACAGCGATACTAAAAGGTACAATAAAGACTATCATTCCTAAAGCGACTTTTAGACCATGTTCTTTGACAATCATAAAAAATGTAGCAACACAGGGAATGAATAGGGTTAAAACAACAGATCCAACTACTAATTGTTCGTTGGTGATAACTCCCGATTGTGCCATTTCAAAAAACCCTACAACTCCATAATCTCTTCTAAGAAATCCCATTATCAGTGAAATAGCCGCATCATCAGGGAGTCCTAGAAGACCTCCAACTATAGGTTTACTCATCAGAATGAAATGATCTAGTAAGCTTTTATTTGACACCTCTACTAAATTTGCAATAGAAATTAAAAATGTCCCAAGAAGAAACAATGGAACTGCTTCTATTAAGAACCACTCAATACGAACCCAAGTTTTTAGTAAAATATTGTTTAATTTTGGTATTCGCAATGGCGGAATTTCTAAAATAAAGTCTGATCTTTCCCCGGGAAGTATTAGATTTGCTATATATGCAACAAGAAGTACTTGAGAAATCACGACTCCGAATACAATTAACGCACCTAATGGTGTAACATAGGTTAATAAGCCCATAATTACTCCAAGTTGTGCAGAACACGGAATTCCCAGAGCTAATAAAAGAGTGGTAAGAATTCTCTCCCTTCGGGTTTCTAGAACACGAGTAGATGTAACTGCCATAGTTCCACAACCTGTACCTAAAACCAAGGGGAGAACTGCTTTTCCATTTAATCCAACTTTAGTAAGTAATCGATTTCCCATAAGAGCTAAGCGGGGAAGGTAACCAGAATCTTCAAAGATCGCAAAACACAAGAAAAAGATTAGAACGATAGGAAAAACAATAGCTACAACCATCGTAATTCCTTCTGTTAACATTCCATAATCACCTACTAAGATCTCTTGCAGGTTCGAATATGGAATATTCTCTTCTACAAGTTCAGTAATAAAAGGATTAAACCGTTTATCGAACAATTCTGTAGATATAAAATCAACCAAAATCCCTGCTCCGAGATATCCAACAAATGCAAATGTAGCAGAAAGGACACCAAAAAATATGAATAATCCAATAATTGGATGTATTGTAGCAGAATCTATCACTTCTTTGTAAGACCGTTTCTTCGTACCGGTTTGTACAACTTCATTTACAATCTGATGGGCCTTGTTTGCATATGTCTTTGTCATAATCAATGCTAATGGATCTGAAAAATTAGTAGCAGTTGTAGAGAGATCAGTATTAATTTGATCATTCAAATATTTTGGAAAGTCCTTAATTAATTCAGAAAGTTGTTCACCCATCATCGCTAGAGTTCCAAGAACTCGTGGATAAGGAGTATTGCCCATCAAACATTCAGTAATTCGTGAGAGGGTATCTTCAATCAATCTAGGCTGTAAAATTCTTAATGTGGGTTGACTAAAATCACTTAATATCTCCTTTAACTCAGAAATTCCTTCACCTTTTACTGCGATAGTTGGAATTATATGCATGCCAATAATTAATGATAATTTATCTATTTCAATGGTTATTCCGGCATTTGTTGCTTCATCCATCATATTTAAAACTAATATGATCGGAAGACTCGTCTCCGCGAGTTGTAGAACGAGAGGTAATGTTCTTCCAAGATTTTTTGCGTCAGCGACGAAAATTATTCCATCTAAACTTTCGTTGAAAATTATTTTACGTGCGACTCTTTCGTCTTCAGCTGTAACAAGAAGGCTTGTAATACCTGGAGTATCAATAATTTCATATTTCTGATCTCCAATTTTACAAAGGCCTTTGGTAACTTCGACGGTTGTTCCAGGATAATTAGAAATACTTGCATATTTTCCAGTTAAGCGATTAAAAATAACACTTTTTCCTACATTTGCTTTTCCAACAAGAGCAAATTTTTTTATCCGCTTTCCTTCCCTGGGTGGATGAATAACGTGATGCCTTCGGCGACGACGGCGATGTTTCCTTCTATTTGTTTCCTCATTTCCCCAGGGCAATTATAACAAATCTCCAAAATGTAATTAACATAGAATAAAGGAATATTAGAACCAAAAACCCATATCAATCCATTAAAAAGAAAATAAGTTACTTATTGGTTAGATTCACACCTGTGAAAAATTATTTCATATACCTATTTATATTCTACTTTTACTACTAATAGAGCTTTTAATGTTAAATTATTAGCATAAAAAGTAAAGGTAGAAGTAAAGACAAACCAAATTCTTAACTAAAGGTTATAGTTTAAGGACGAAATATCCCTTGTTTATCGAATTTGTAATAATCATTAATCCAGATGGCTTACCATTATATACAAGTCAGATGGAATTAGAGATAGATCTGGATATTTCTCTTTTTGCTGGTTTCTTAGCTGCTGCAACAAGTTTGGGACCTACCCTGCGATCTGATTTCAAGTTAACTGATCTAAATCTGGGAGCCCTTAGATTAATTTTTCACTTGGGACCTTTGGTTACAACAGTTTTAGGTTGGGTTCCTCAACAGACTTATGAGCCAGAAAGAATGGTGGAAGACGATCAACGTCTTCCCTACTTCAATCAATTAGCGGATATCATAGGAAATGCGTTTCAACAACAATTTCAGGATCAAATTATTACCTGGGATGGTCATTCACAAGCATTTGAACGATTTGACCCTACAATAAAAGCGATTGTGGGAACAGACCACCTTTTACTTGAGAAAAAACTCTATAATTTGCTTAGTCAATTAGATGAAGGGGAATTATCAAGATCTAATTTTGTAGAGAGAGTGATAGAGTTTTTACTCACAATTTAGTACTTAAGGAACATTGATTGTCTAACCTATGTAAAAAGTCTTTAGAACCTAGTAATTGAAAAAAACTAAACTGATCTTGAGGGATACACACTATGGCTAAGAGCCAACCTGAACTTCTTTCATGTGGTGGCGTAATATTTAGACGAACCTCTACTGGAGGAATTGAATATCTAATTGTGCAACACGCTAGTAGAAGTCGGCATTGGTCTTTTCCAAAAGGTGCTGTAGAACAAAACGAAACAGAGCAAGAATGTGCTGTTCGTGAGATTGAAGAGGAAGCTGGATTACCTCGGTCAAAACTCAAAATTATTCATAAACTAGACAGAGAAGCGACTTATTTTCTACAAAGAGGGCCAAAAAGTCCCCAAAAACCAAAACGAGTGAAATTTTTTCTAACTGAATCTACGGGGGGATTAGTCCAGATCAGTGCAGAACTTGTTGATCATAAGTGGTTAAATTTCAGAGAAGCAGTTTATCGATTAACCCATGATCAAGATCGAGACGTCCTCAAAGAAGCTGAGCGTAAGCTAAGGAAGTTATTGGACAATGTCCAATGAAATGCTACAAGCGAACAAAATTAACAATATTAGAATAAACCTTCAGTCAAATTTTTGTGCTTATCTTAAAGGACCCGGAACGCTCACAATAACTAATGGTGTAGTAGAAATCTTCGGATTCAAACTCCAACACAATCAAACGATAAGATTTGAATTTGGGATTTTTCCTGTTGAAACTACTAATGGAGCTTCTTTAATATTTGAAAGTGATACAATTGGACATGAAATCCATCGTGGGTTAGGCATTCCTAATGGT
>JAEOTI010000252.1 GCA_016839955.1 Candidatus Hodarchaeota archaeon
AAATTTTGTAAAGAGATTGACAAAGACAAACAAATACTTCTCTATGCTCAACAAGATAATCCCATTGCTCTTCGTCTTTACAAATCCAAGGGTTTCAGAGAGGATGAAACAATATATCAATATGTTGTCCCTATAAGGAATCTGTTGGTGTCAACAATAACCCATTCCACATTAGAGGTAGAATCTCTACAAGAAAAAGATATTCAACAAATGAAAAACGTACCTTTTGAATGGAATGATGTTATAAGCCACCATGATCCTCCCAGAAACTTTGTTCTGGGTTTTAGGGAAAAAAGTGGGAAGATAGTTGGTTTCTGCCGATTGAATCCTGAATTTCCTGGGTGCTTTCCTTTTATACTCGATGTCGCAGTAACTCAGTTAGAAACAGCTCTTCTCTCTTTAAAGGAATATCTTAATCCCACTAAAGATATTTTTAAATTAACATTTTCAGATAAACGCATTGCGAAAGCTTGTGACCATTTAGGCTATAATCTAAACTACAGGCTGTTCAAGATGGTTTTATAATAGGGATTTATTGACGTTATTGATTCCATAGTTTCTTAATTCAGAATAAAGATTTCTTTGAGTGTGTAGGAATCTTGCTTTGGAAATCAATCAGTCCTGCAAAATGGGCAAAATAATTCTCTTTGTATTTCTTGTCAAAAAAGTTATGATCCTTATATGGAGTTGATTGATGTTCAATTTTCCTTAGATTTTTAATTTTCGTCTTTTCACAAATTTAGTTTTTAATTATATAGTAAAAAATTATAATGGGACTAAGTCTATTTTAATTCACGAAGATTGGGAATAGGGATAATACCTTACAGTTTCATTCTTTTATTTATATTTTTGGGTTATTTGTCTTAAGAAGCCACTAGGATGTATGAAATTTGACAGATCGATGGCAAAAATGCTGGACAGCAGGACCAGGAATATATGCTTTATTAAAAGAAAGTAGTACACTAGAAGAAGCTCGTGAAAAGCTTATTCATTACTTGGAAGGAAAGGATTGGTCTTACAGAAGAGACGTGACAGATATCGCCTCCTGGGATTATATTCTACTGAAGGAAGCCGTTAGAGCTTTTAAAAATATTATTTCCCCTCGAAATGAACGGTTAGCTCAGTGTTGTTCTTTAGAATATCTTTGGAAAGCGGCAGTAGAAGGAGATGTTGAAGAAGTTGACATTGGTTTCATTGAGGAGTTTTTCTATCTCTTTTGTTCAATTAATAGTAAATCAAAAGTTTATCCACCTTCATTTCTCCAATATATGGAAGGTTATCCGAATTTTGATGAAATACACGGTCGAGAATCGGGTATTGCTCGTTCAAATTATTTAGATCAAATATCTAAGAACATTCAAAGTTGGCTTGATCATTTTCCCACCGGTTTGACACCAAGTATAATGAAGAAAAGAATAGACAATAAAAAACGTGTTCTTGAGGTTCTTGGTGGAGTTGACGACGACTGGTACGATTACCATTGGCATTACAGGAATGTCATGAGCGACGGCGAAGGATTCATGCAGATAAAGGAAATAGTAGAACTATCTTCAGAGGAAGTTGAAGGAATTCAATTAGCTCTTGAAAATGACATTCCTTTCGGTGTTACACCTCATTATATTCACTTAATGGATCGCAAGTCTACGAAATTTGATTATGCTATTAGAAGACAAGTTTTTCCTCCAATTAATTATGTTAAAAGTGTCTTTAAATATAAAGATCGAAGTGAATTAGATTTTATGAGAGAACAAGATACTTCACCAATCGAATTGATTACCCGTAGATACGCTAAAGTATGTATTATTAAACCCTATGACACATGTCCTCAGATTTGCACTTACTGTCAACGTAATTGGGAGATAACTGGTCCATTTATGCCTGGAGCGATGGCTTCTCAGGATAATCTTGATGCAGCATTGAACTGGTTAGCGGAACATGAAGCTGTTATGGATGTTCTTGTAACGGGTGGCGACCCATTAGCTATGAATGATCGGCGGATCGAATACGTCCTCAATAAACTAGCAGAAATTCCGCATATTCGTAGTATTCGTATAGCTACACGAATACCAGTAACTGTACCTATGCGAATCACACGCGATTTATGTGAAATTTTTGAGAATTATTATGATGTAGGAAAACAAACTCTCTGTATGGTAACTCACGTTGAACATCCATCTGAAATAACTAAAGATATGGCTCAAGCGATTCAACGAGTAAAAAAATCGGGCATGCATGTCTATAACCAGCAGGTATTTACTTTTGCAAACAGCAAACGATTTGAGACAGTTGCCTTGCGGATTGCTATGAAACAAATCGGTATTGATCCATATTATACCTTTAATATGAAAGGAAAAGCAGAATTGACCGATTATTCTGCCCCAGTTGCGCGTCTCCTACAAGAACGAAAAGAAGAAGCCCGGTTATTACCAGGAATTTTTCGTAGTGATGAACCAGTTTTCAATGTACCATTTCTTGGAAAAAATCACTTAGCGCGCTGGCAGGATCATGAATTAATATCAATTCTCCCTGATGGCCGACGATTGTATTCATTCCACCCTTGGGAAAAGAATTTAGCCAAAGTAAAACCATATCTCTATACAGATGTCAGTATTTATGGATATCTAACGCGTTTAGAAGAGCTTGGGGAGAATCCAGACGATTATCGGAGTATTTGGCATTATTATTGAGGTAATTGTGGACATTGATTTAAGTACATCAATATCAAAAAAAAACTAATGTCTAAAGATGAAGGGTTGTTAATTGCAGTTCCACAGAGTACTATTGATTTTTCATCTCTGAGTACCGTTTGAAAGTAAAGCTTTTTGACACTCGTTACTATTTTATCTTCGAGGCATGAAGTTTTGTCCTCAGAGACCGTTCTTAAGCGACGACTTAAAGATATTAGGAATTTAATCGAAAAATCAAACTTTCAACATGCTTCATTTTTGCTTCAAGCTTTGATAGCGGAAGCAGAAATTCAAAGTATTAACAAGATCAAATGTGACGGTCTTGGGGAACTGGGAAAAATCTATTGGATGCAAGGCAATTACCAGCTTGCTCAAGAAACCCTTTCTCAAGCCTTGACATTATCAATCGAACTTGGATATGATCCTGGTAGAGCCTATGCATTAAATTATTACGGACTGCTTCTAATACAATCAAAGGCTAAATGTGCGCTGGATAGTGCTTTCAAATTCTTCGATAAAAGCCTAACTATACGAGAGAATATTGGTGATCATATAGGCGTAAGTGTCTCCTTTCATAATATGGCGTATGCTTATCAGATCAAAGGAAAGTTCAGTAAAGCATTAGAATATTATCAAAAAGCTTATGATGTAAGCGAAAAGAACCAAGATGTGTATGGTCAAGCTTTAACGATGAATAATATTGGTGAAATCAATAGAATCCGTGGAGAACCTGTTTTAGCCCTTGAAGCATATGATAAAGCTCGAGCTTATTTTTTGAAAACCGATAATTTAGATGGTCTTGCTTTAACGAATACAAATTTAGGTCTCCTTCAATGGGGTCTAGGGAATGTAGAAAAAGCAGAAACCATGCTTTTAGAAAGTCTTGATGCTTGGAAAAAACTGAATATTTATGATTCTAATGTTGTAGAAAATTATACTGCTTTGGCAGGAATATATGCAGACTGTAAGGATGAAAGAGCGATAAATTACCTAGAAATTGCAGAAGAATTAAGTAATAAAATTCATTCACCAATAGCTAAATGTCATCTTCTTTTTACTAAAGGATATATCTCAAGGGTTCAGGGCAACTCAGCAACTGCACATAAACACTTTAAAACATGTTTAGAAGTAGCACAAAAATCAGATCTGTTTAATTTTTTAATTTTAGTACTAATACAACTTACAGAAATGAGTTTAATTCGTTATCGACTTACTCTGGAAGAAAAACAACTATTAGAAGTGCAAACAAACCTAATTGAAATTTCAACCATTGCTGGAGAAAATTCGATGCCTGGGTTCCTTCTCGAATCTAAAATTATTCAAGGAATGTTAGAGGCTGCTAAAATGAATTACTCCCAAAGTGTAGACATATTAAGTGACGTCATAAACTCTGCAGATGCCGCACAACTTTTGAGACATAAAAATAGAGCAAAAGAACAATTACAAAAAACCTTAACGTTACAAAAACGAGCAAGGAGAATAAGTCAATCATCAAGTCCTTCTGAACAAGTAGAGGAAATTCAAGCCTATTTATCAAAATATAGTTCTTTATTAAAAAGCATGAAGTCTTAGTTCTTCATTATTATCAAAATAATAGTTAATAATTCAATATTCTTATCGTTTGAATGAACGATTTTTTCCACCAAATGGTCTGAGGACGATTAGAGTGAGATTTCCAGTCGATGCTCGCCGTCTAAAAATTTTTGGACAATTAAAATTGCTAATTAGTACTAGTTTGTTTAATACTGCGTCAGGAGCGTTCTCAGGATTTATTACCGTTTATTTTGCTAGGTATCTAAAGGATGAAACAGACATAGGATCGGCGGGTTATGGAATAATCCTTTCAATCGGCATTAGCCTGTATCTTATCACAGTTATCGTTTCTGGAGCGGTTTCAGACGACTTTCGAAACTCACGTTGGGGTAATCGAATTCCATTTATCACTCTTGGAGGGATAATTATGGGTTTAATACTTACTCTAACCTTTGGAATCCTCAGTATTTTTGGGGCAAACTTATTTGTTTTAATTTTTTTATTTGCAGGCATCTACATAGCTCTAGGTTCAATTAATGCCCCCTATAACGCTTTACTTTCAGAATTATTTGAAAAAAATATGAGAGGTTGGGCAGCCCTAACAAGAATGGTATTTGGTGGTTTAGGGACCGGTATAGCTATTTTTGTGTTTCCTCCACTCATTGATTCAGGAAATTATGAAGCTACGTTATTAATTATCGCCATCGTTCTTTTTTTATGTGCAGGACTAGTGGCACTCTTTGTTCCAAAGTTAAATCCGGATTTTGAACCAGATGAAACAATTTCAGATATCCTACATACTCCACAACTACTTTGGCAGTTTGGAAAAGGTGACTTTGGAAGACTTATGATTTGCCAAATATTTTGGTCTTTAGGTTTAGGGGCAATCTACTATTTCTGGGCTGCTTATTTCATCTATAAATTCGATATTAGTGCTGAAGAAACTGCAAGTATATTAATTCTCCTTTCTGTCGGTGCAGCTTTAGCGGCGATTCCCATAGGAATATCAGTATCCGTAATTGGAAAAGTAAACACAGGCATTCTTTCTTCATTATTATTTTGCATTTTTGTGTTTTTAGTTGCTTCAGCACCTAGTCTAGAGGCAATGGGATGGATTATGCTGTTTGGGGGTATTCCATCAATGGGACTAAGCACTGTACGGAACTCATTACCTGCTGACCTGACTCCGGAAGGGAAGGAAGCCCAATTTATGGGAATAAATACTGTGTCTTCTTTATTTCCAGATCCAATAACATTAGCGATTGCGAGTGTCATTTTAATGATTTTTGGAGAAAATATAGGGTTTCAAATCATATTTTCTTTGGTGATTTTAGAGGTATTAGCTGCAGCAATTGTATTGACTTTCATTTCTTATGAAGAATGGGTTACTGAAAAGTACAATGATTACTACACACGTTTCTTACGAGCGAAAAATAAACTGCCGGACCGTACATGGGTAGGAACACCTTTAGGTGAGTACTTTGAAACAAACTACAAAGAGAACGCTAGTTTCTAATAAATATTACATCAGACCTTCCCAACGATTGATAATCTAAGCTTTGACGGTGAAGTTTGCTCATATAGTGGAACTAAGAGAATTTGCGATCAATAAAACTTCATAAAATCCGTCCTAAAAATCAGGTAAGTGGATAGCAAATTGACAAACATCATTTCCTATCAGAATTGACTGTACAATATCAACTTGTACTGGTTTTCCTAACACTCCTTCCCATTGTTGCCGGAACCATCCTGCTGAACAATAACAGAAAGAAACTGGTAATTTAATACCATGATCCAGACTCTGGCGAACAATGGGACAAAAACAATAAGCTTTTTTCTTTTCAAGATCATTTGTCGCATTCTCAAAGTCTTTAGGATTTTGAGGTCGTTTTGTAACAAATAGCGTATTTCCTAGTCGAAGAGGTTTCCTTCCCCAAGGAGCATTCTCAGTCATATAATCCCTAACCGCATCAACAGCAGCAATGTGATCATTGGTTCTCACTAATTTATCTTCATAAACACACTTGATTTGTTCTATTAATTCAACAGGAAACCGATGGGCACACCCACTTAAAATTTCGAAAAAATCTTGATCAGTTGATACCTTCTGTAAATTTTCAACGGCAGATTTAACATTTTCTACACGTTCCTTAGCAGATGATTCAAGTGTTAGTTTTTGAAGATTGTACAAGATTTTTTCCTGATGTTTTTCATCAAGAATTTGTTTAACTTTACCTTTGAACAGTCGATTCCAATTGTGAATAACAAACTGTAGTTCAATTTTTGCTTCTTGCGCATTCTTTAAATCTAAGTATACTTCTCGACAGAATTCATGAGAAATTATTCCATGTTTTTCTGCAAAACCAAACAATTTCCCGTATCCTTCTCGGATTTCTGTCCGACCATTTTGAGTAATGGAGAGGACTTCTATTTCCGGAAAAAGGCGAGTTTTAATTTCTCCCGAATCATATGATTGTGAGATAGGGACTCCAACTTCTACATCAGAACCTTCTCTAAAACTACTTGTAAAGTGAAATAAAGTAAATACAGATCCGATAATAATCTTTTTGGGAACAGTTTGGACTAATTTGTTTATAATAATTGGTAGTTCGTCTCGACTCGTGATATTAACTCGAATTGAAGCAATAGGCGTTTCTTTAATTGTTTTATATTGTAATCCAATTGTTTTGAGGGACACACTTTTTACCTATATTGAACTTCAGAAGTACATGTTTAAATTACTTGAGACAAAGGTAAAAGTTTCATCACAAATTATTCCTTGATTTATCTTGGAAAGTGACAACTACAAAATTGGCTACAGGTATCAGATATGCATAGCTTTAACAAAAAGGTTTAAATGAGAAGGAGATGCCGAATGAACCATAGTGAGAATTCTAGTCGATTTGTCATCGGCGATTTTCCATCTGAAGAAGAGATAAAGATAGTTCAAAAGAGTCTAGAGGATCATAACAGAAGGCAACTAAATGACGAGTTAGATATCCCTTCTCCTGATATCAGTTTGGTCTTGAAAGACAATAATGGAAACATCGTTGGGGGAGTGATCACAAGTATGCTAACTAGAATCAAGCATCTTGAGGTTCTCTGAGTAGATGAGATATGTCGAGGGCATGGGAGAGATCTTGTCTTGCAAGCTGAGAGAATTGGCAAAGAAAAGGGTTACTTGGCATCACAGACAATGACTTTTTCATTTCAAGCCCCGGAGTTTTACCAAAGTATTGGGTACAAGGTCTTAGGAATTTGAAGGAGCAGCCTCAATAGCAGGTATAACTGTTCTTGAGTTTTTTCAATTATTACGTCGATTAGGTATATCCCAGGCACAGATTATAATCAATGGAATTGGGATTTATTATTTTTCCACCAAGTCATCCATTCTAATAGAAGTTCTTTTCGAGAAGAATCTGAGATTCCCCTAACAAAATATCCACCTTGATTACCAAGCTCTTTACGAATAAGAAGAATCTGTCCAGAGTGACCCAAAAAATGGAGAGCAACACGCTGAATACCTTCAAAAATAGATTCAGAATCCCCTTGTTCGTAAGGGTATCCTTCAGGAGGAAGCCTAAATTTCTCTTCTGGTAGTTTTTGTAAATAATTTATTGATTGTTCTGAGATCTGAAGATAGTATTCGATAAGATCATGTGGAGAAATTTTATCTGGAAATTCATTTACTCTCGTTTTCGGAGTTCCAAATCTGAGATGACTGTCTTCTTTATCCCAAGCTAGTGTTCCGGGTAAGACTCCTTTGCCTTGACACCAAATCCCAAACCAGTGATCCATTTGAGAAATACAATGACCAAATATCCAAATTATTGGATTAATATTTTGAGAAATCTGTTTAATGAATTCATCAGGGTTAAGACCTTGAATTGATAATAATAGATTGCAATTAGCAATTTTCAGGGTATCAATGGCTAATTCTTTAATAGTTCTTTCATCTATTTCTTGGTTAGACAATTCTATCAACCGTTTTAACTTGAAAAGTTTTCAAAAAATGATCTAAGCCTTATATTTTTGATATGACAAGTTCAATGCATTAAAATAAAATGTTTCTTGTTTTTACTTTTATTAGCTAAAAATCTCCCTTTTGAAACGTAACAGTTCTTAAATCAAATTTCAGATTTAATTATTAATAAATCTATAAATATAACCTGAAATCTAGAGTGAATGCTCTCAACTCCTAATACTAAACATTTATAAAAGTGTAGTGCAGTAGTTCAATATGATCAAAAATGGCACCAGTCCAGAAGAATATTCAATTAGAGCGATTAGCTCCAAGTTCCTTAAAAATATTAAAAATTTTGGCCTCTGTTGAAGAGATGGGTCCCAAAGATATCTGTAAGAATACTGATATCTCAACTAGAACAGTTAGGTACGCATTAAAGAATTTGACAGATCAAGATTTGATTACAAAAAGGCGAAGTCTTAAGGATGCTCGCTTAGTCTATTACCACGTCAAAGAACGGGATTCAATGGCTTTTTTACTTCGTAAGTTGGTCATTTGATCAGAAATTTAATGTTACATCAGATCAGTTTATCTGAGAGGTTATTTCTTTCTAAAAGGAAGAAAAATCTTTTTTTAGGAAGGTAATGAGCATTCTAGAAAAGTGATTTGAACTCTTTTTCCCATTAATAATCATTTAATTTTTTTAAAGAATTACTACACGTGATTTTAGTTTTCATAAAATGATTCTACTAATTCTTGAGAACCAAATCAGAAAATAATGTCTCTTAGGTAGACTTTGTGAAGAAAAAAGGTGAAGTTTGGAATTTTGACTTCATTACAAACCTATATGATTAAATTGTACGGAAAGATTGACAATCTGATTCTCGATATTATCAAGTTTTTAATTTTGAAAGAAAGGAAATGAGCTTATTCATAATATATAGTTTAAAGATTTTAAATAAAATAGTATAAATTTAGCTCTGCAAGAAAATAACTCCAGTGATGCAGAATGGAGGAACACAAAGAACGAGCCCTAAAAGTTTATCATGCTATCTTTAATTGTCAAGAAACAGTTGAAATCGATGGGTTAGATTACAATATTGGGAGTACTTCCCGAACTAAATTAAGGGGCTGTACGATAGAAGGGTTGTTTTATATTGAGCAAAATCCTAAAAAGGCATCAGAATGGGCGAAAAAGGCTCGTGAAGGACATAAAATAATGTGGGTTTTAAAAGGTAGAAGATATCTTGCTCGTGTTATGGATGGAGACTATTTAGACTTAAAAAGGTCTTCAAAATGAAAAAATATCAATGTTAAATAATTGATAATGAGATGTAATTTTGATTGGTTGGGTTTGTTTTGGTTGAGATTGACCAATATAGACAGGTTTTTGTAAATGAAATAAAAATTTTAACAGCAAAATTACGATCTCTTGTGGTAGAATTAGAAAAAAACTTATCAGATCTCAATTTAGCGGAGGAAGTTATGCGCATTGTCCATTCAATTAAAGGAATGGCTGCAGTCATGGAATACAGTTCTCTTGCAACCCTCTCTCATGAATTAGAAACTATTCTTGTAGCTAATATTGAAACAGGTGAAATTTCAGAGGTGATAATTAGCTCATTTCTCATATTTATTGACAAATTAGAACAGTTTATCCGACTTTTAGAAGTTGGAGATGAAATTTCTTCAGTAGATCTTGAGGATTTACTCGAAAAAGCCATAGAATTAGACAAACTACGACAAACAATAGCAAAAAAACTCGTCATCAAAGTGAAATTCTCTTCTGAAGTAAAAATGAAAAGTGTAAGAGCTTTTTTGGTTTTACAGAATCTAGAGGACATAGCAAAAATACTCTCGAGTTCACCATCAAAAGAACAGTTAGAATTGGACACGATTTTTAATGAACTCTCCATATTGATTCAAACAAAAAAGAACAGAGAAAAAATAATACATATTATTCAAGCTGTTTCTGGTGTATCAGATGTTTTAGTTCAGGAGTTTCGAGACGATTTATTCCAAGAACCAAAATCTTCGTATGAAGGCCTAACCATTCCAATATCTTTAGAAGAACTAAATAAAATTGAAAATATTATTGAAGATACCTTGATTTATTACTTAAATTCGACTTCTAACCTAGGTTCTGAAAAAAAGGAAACAACTAAAGCTGTAATGCATCTATACGCAAAAATATCTAAAATACAAGATATCATTTCATCTTTCATTTTTGTATCTCTTGATAACATTCTTTCACCTTTTACTTCGATTGTACGCGACCTTGCAATTACTGAGGGAAAAAAAGTAGAACTAAGAATCTTAGGAGATTCCATCAACATTAAATATTCCATTATTGAATCACTTTATGAGATCTTATTACATTTAATTAGAAACGCTGTAAGTCATGGAATTGAAAATCCATTTGAAAGACAGTCTCTAAATAAACGGGATGTAGGAATAATAACAATTCAAACTAATCAAGATGGAAATCTTCTTTGTATCGAGGTTGAAGATGATGGAGCTGGGCTTGATTTAGATTTGATTCAACAAAAAGCTATTGATTCTGGATTAATTTCGAAAGATGATCCTCTCAAAAGTTCTGATTTAACAGAATTTATTTTTCAAACTGGTTTTTCCACCCGAAAATCATCTACAGAAGTGTCAGGTAGAGGATATGGGCTCAATATTGTAAAAAATTCTCTTAAATCATTAAATGGAAAAATCACGGTTTCGTCTCAGAAGAATAGTGGTACGAAATTTATCATTACTATACCATTACATCTTAACAGCCAAGAATTGGTAATAGTAGAAAGTGGACAGCAACTATTTGGTATACCTGCAAAAAAAATTCAAGGAATACTTGATTTTAAATCAGTAAAATTTGATATTGATTCAAATCTTATAACAATTAAGGATTTAAACGAGAAAATTCCCATAATTGAACTCTACAAGATCTTATTCCCAAAACATCTGCAAGAATATAAACAGATCTCTCTTGAAAATAAGCAAATTCTTCTTTGGGAAAACAGGAAGGAAAGACTAGCTATAATTGTCAATAAAATTCATGGGTCGTCAATTCAAATTGTAAGCGACGTTCCAGAAACCTTTAAAATAAAAAATGCTTTTTCTGGTGTGGCTCTTACTCCTACTGGACAAATTGTCCTCGTTATTGATTCTAAAGTTTTTATACAACCTAAGAACCTGTGATCCATGAGGAAAACAACAAATGGCTAATATTCTAATCGCTGATGACGCAGAACTAATGAGACTTATGATCCGACAAATCCTCATTGAGAATGGTCACATTATCTTGGGGGAAGCACATGATGGTGAAGAAGCTGTCAAATTATATAAACAACTGAAACCTGATTTGATAACTGTCGATATTAGCATGCCTAAAATGACAGGACTCGAAGCAATACGTAAAATAATCGAATTAGACCCCTTAGCTCGAATAGTTGTCGTAACTGCTTTGGGACAGCAATCTGTTGCTCTCGAAGCAGTAAAAGCTGGAGCAAGGAATATAGTAATAAAACCTTTCAAACATGACGATTTATTAACTGTGGTTTCTAAAACTCTTACACTATAGATCTGGAGTAAATATCAAGCCTTCTTTATTTCTCTAATACGTCTATTGGCTCTTTTTTGATCTTCTTTATTAATCTCTGGGTAAGCCTTAGAGAATAAGGGTAATCTCCACTGATTGCATACCCAATAAATTCGAGTATAACAAATCCAATCAAGATTAAGCCTATAATTCCGAAAACTAATACTATAGAGTCGATTAGAGTCATTTTTTTTATTTCTCCTTCATTATTAACGCTAATCAATAGGCTTCTTGATAAGTCTCTAAACATCTATAATCAGAATGCTGAATTTATAACGGTTTTACTTCTCTAACAACTTGACCATCCTGTAGTTCAATGATTCGATCGGCCATTTGAGCTATTTCAGGATCATGGGTGATTAATACGACACTGGATCCTTGGCTGTGAAATGTGCTGATTAATTTCATAATTTCTTGGCCAGTGACTGAGTCCAAATCACCAGTAGGTTCATCTGCAAATAAAATATCAGGATTATTAACCATAGAACGGGCGATTGTAACTCTCTGCATTTGTCCTCCAGAAAGTTTCAGCGGAACTTGATGACCAAATTCCTGCAGTTGTACACCAACCATTAGTTCATTTACACGATTTTTTAGAGCCTTTCCTCCGGGATTATTTCCTCCTAGCTGTGCGGGTAAAGCTACGTTTTCATTCGCTGTTAAAACAGGTAATAAATTATAATATTGAAAAATAAATCCCATTCTATCCCTTCGTAGTTCAGTAAGTTTATCGTCTGACATCTGACTTATATTAAACCGATCAAGATAAACAGCACCCCTATCTGGAATGTCTAATCCGGATATAATATTTAATAGGGTAGTTTTTCCTGAACCAGAAGGACCAGTAATTGCTACAAACTCCCCTCTTTTAACGCTAAAGGATACTCCTCTAATAGCATAAACAGTCGAATTAGCTAATCTATAGGTCTTAAACAGATCTTCAGCTTGAAGAACAATGTCTTCAGAAATTGATGTATCCTCTACTAATTTTTCACGACCAACAAAAGGTATTAAGCCAGTCAAACCTTTCACCAAGGACTTAAAGAACCCTTTCTTAGCAAATTCTTCTGTTTCAAATGCAATGCCGCCAGGCATCAAAGTAAAGTAAGGAATATCTTCGAAAAGATCTGTCCAAAATCGAAGCTTTTCCAGTTCGGCATAAAAATCACCAATAGCAGTGAGATGCATATGCTCTTTATCAATATCTGCTGATGTGGAAATCTCACGATTTTCAGCTTTTTCTACTAAGTCTCGTAAATGAGGTATTATATCTGAGATCATTGAATTTAATTGACCAATTTGCTGGTCTCTTTCACTAACTGCTTCTTGATCAAGGAATTCAGACGTTAAATAATCAAGTAATCTTTTTTCAACTTCAGACTCTGTTTGAGACATTTCTTTTACTAGCGTTGAGAAACGCCAAACTTGGCGTGAAGAAGAGCGTAGGGTTTCGCGAATCCCTAAAATTTTTCCAAGCAGGACTCTTATTACTTCAGCAACTACTTCTCGGTGTTTATTCGATCTTACATCTCCAGATAAGTCTTTAATTATATTATTAATCATTAATTTAAAGGAATTAGTAATTTCAAGAAGATTAACTAATAATGGTTCTAACAATCTGATAAATGTCTTCCCAAATACCAGTAAGGTACTTTCGTCTGTTAAACCTCCAAATTCACCTGGTGATAGGTCTTTAAAGACATCAGAAAACATTGCAGAGTGCGTTACTAATCTACATGCCCCAGTATTAGAATCCTCCCATAAAAAAAGGCTTGTTTGAGAAACAACTTCACGGATACTTTCATAGAGAACTCGTTGGATTCCACTCAGTTGCTCTTTTACCATCGATTTTTGACTGGTTCCATGAAATTTTTGGGCTTTCTCAAGAGCTTTTCGGGATTCTGATACCTCAGTATCATACCATATATCATTTCTAATTTTATTAATGATTTTGTGGACATAATCCTCATGTATGGTTCGTAATTCAGATTCTAATAATTCTTGATGGTCAACTTCTGATGTGATCTCCGGTTTGATTCTACCATGGGCTACCATGAACGTATTAAGTTCTCTTGCATACAAAGTGTGAGATTTTCCAATTTTTTTCAACGTTTTCTCGAGTTTTTTTTTGAGTTCATGATTCTCTGCATACAAAGTCTTTGCGATTAAGAAAGAACAGTAAAAATGTATATCCTTTGGATATCCAACTTGGCTCTCTGGTTTTTCAACTTCCACAGACTTACTCACTTAGATCACCTCAGTTCTAGTATCTGCTTGAACCAAACCATCTCCCAAGTGAATAATTGCATCACAGGTATCTGCGATTGTTTTCGAATGCGTGACAAGAAGTAATGTTTGATTCTTTTCCTTGTTAATACGACGAAATAGATGCATAATATCCTCACTAGTAGCTGTATCTAAATCACCAGTAGGTTCGTCACCAAGAATTAAAGCGGGGTTTGTCACTAAAGATCGAGCAATTGCAACTCTTTGTTGTTGTCCTCCACTTAGTTCCCCCGGTTTATGATTGAGTCTTCCTCCAAGACCTACTTCTCTTAATATCATAGTGGCTCGACGACGTGCTTCTGCCTGAGGTATTCGTTGAAGGAGAAGAGGAACCATTACATTTTGAATAGCAGTTAGAAAATCAAAAAGGTTGAATAATTGAAAAATAAAACCAATTCGATCTCGTCTAGTATCCGCCATTTGTTTGTCTGACAAACGTTGAATATCATTTCCTTCTAGGTGTATTTTTCCTGAGGTAAATCTATCAAGCATTCCGATCATATTTAGTAAAGTTGTTTTACCGCAGCCACTTGGTCCCATAATTGCTAGCATTTGACCTTTCTGGATTTTAAGATCTATACCTCTAAGAGCCTTAACCTCATTAGGTGTCCCAGCAGCATAATTTTTTGTCAGATTCTTAATTTCTAAAATAGTATCAGGATTAATTGTAGTAGACATCTTAGAACACCTCTTAACCAACGTATCGTAGAGCATCTGAAGGTGGAATACGACTGGCCAAATAGCTAGGGATAATAGCTGCTAGAAATGCAGACCCTAAAATTACAGCAGTATAAAGACCAATAATATCCCAAGGTATCAAATATTTAGCGACTCCTCCTGAATTAACATCAACGAGGACCCATGCAAGGATTCCACCATTAAACATACCAACCACGAGACCTATAACACCCATCAAGATCAATTCAAATAGCACAGCAGACGTTACATCCAATTTTCTGAAGCCTAGTGATCTCATCATTCCAATCTCTCTTTTTCGTTCTTGAACTGAACGCATAGAGACGACTAACAATCCTAGAAGACCTACAATGAAGCCACCGGAAGTAAAAATTTGCATAAATGTAAAGAAGCGATACATCCCATCTAATTGAGTCTCAAAGATATTCCAAACTGGAATTGCAGCAATACCATAGATTCCATTTTTCTGTCGGAACCATCCAGATTCCCCATTAGCCCATTCTTCTATCTCACGTGCAAGATTCACGTTTCTATTGTCTCTAAGTTTATGACCAGGTGCTTCGACTAAAAAGAGTGAATGGGTAGAATGTCCTTCTGAGAAAGCTAGTAGGTTTTCAGCTTGTTTTTCAGAAACAAAAATAGTATTAGAAGCGGTCGGTGGGCCTTCAGCCTCTAATCCTAATTGCCAATCAGTCAGGGCGTTCCCCCAGTGTATTGCTCCCACAATAAATTCTATTTTAATGTAGCTCTTATCTAGAAGCCAAATTGAATCACCAGGTTCAACACCGGTTCCTCCTGTAAAACTAACCTCACCAAGTGTAGGAGTTATTGCGACTGGTTTGCCATCAATTCTGGAATCATTAGCGATATGCCACCAAGCATCATGGTCTTCTTTGAGAACTGCTTTCTTTGTTCTATCAAAATCGGTTATTTGTTCCCACTCATCTACTTTCTTCCCCTGAAGTTCAAATTGGAATGTCCACCCATCCTGGTTGAATTGATCATCTCTCCAAAAAGATTGATTATCTAAAATGAGTAGTGGTGTAAATTGTGCATCATCATAATCATCGTCTTCATCAAGATAAGTAGGAGTAGTAGATGATGAAACCGAATAACCTCTAACTAAATCCGCACCTTGATTGGTGAAATTATCATGAAGAGAATTGGCAAGATTTACGGATATAGGGACTGCTTGATCCGCAACTACGATAACATCAGTACCTCCAGAACTCAATTCTGCAAGTTCATCGGTTCCATATCGCCATGAATAACTCCAGACTGCTACGAAAATATTCAGAGTTAAAACAACTGAAAAAATTGCAAAAACTAATGTTGAACGAACTTTCTTTGAAGCCATCTGTTGCATTGCTAATAAGGCAATTGCTTTCATACCAGGAAGAATTCCAATTACCTGTTGAACAGCTGTTGCTAAATAATCCAGATTTACTCCAATGAAGAGGCAGGTACCCGCTATAAGCGACAATGCAATTCCTATAATATAGAACATACCTCCATCTCCTTCTTTAATCCACTCAGGGACAATTACAAATCCATTGAAGATTGGCCAGAATAATAATGAAAATGACATGATATTAAGAGACCATCGTTTAGAGAAAAAATAAGACCCCATTAGCGAAATGCCAACGACAGGAAGTAACATTATGAAATATAATACTTCAGCATCATCAACATCTTTAAATGCATCAGGACCCTTCCAGGGTTCTTGTGGGAAAACTAGAGACAAAATGATTCCTAACAATAACAGAAATAAACCAACATAGAATCCTTTCATACCAAATTTTCTTTCTTCGGGAGGAGAAATACCCCTGATTACTTCAACAATGTTAATTCGACTTGCTTTCATTGCAGGCAAAATGGAAGTTAAAATTGAAATCAGGAAACCAACTATAAAACTGAGCTGCACAGTAAATGGCGTTGCTATGATTGGGATTTCATGAGCTGGATATCCAAAGGCCCACCCCATTGCATAAACGAGAAATGTTCCGTAGAGGATACCTACAATAATCCCAATAAATGAACCAATTATTCCTAACAAAATCGTTTCAATAATAGTTGTTGTTAAAATCTGTTTGCGTTTTGTACCAATGGCCCGAAGTATTCCTACTTGTTGTTCACGTTCTTGAACTGATGCTAATTGAATGTTTACAATTAGTAATAGCCCAGCAAGAATGATTAATGATCCGAAAATTGTAAGCATTTGTCCCATCAGATCAGTGAAGTAATCAATGAACTCCATAATGATGTATTTCGTTGAAAAGTAAAAGAAGAAACCAGTTCCGTAATCTCTTTTATATTGAGTCCCATCATATACAACCATAATATCAGTAGCGTTCGTATAAGTCGTTTGCCAATTAGAACTCAGCTCAATCTGCCGTTCATCGACATTGATAACATATTGGTTATCAACAAGTAATTCTGAACCAAAATTAGCTGTTTGGTTATGAATGAAAGTTTGACCAATCCCTATGTAATCAATAGTGTACTCAGTATCAGGTTCAACTGGAAAAATTCTGATTGATTTGAGAAGATAAGAAGAATTCAAAGGTGCTGAAATTGGATCCTTAAGTGTTCTAGGTATAGCTCGATCTAAAATTAATTCAAAAGGTGTCGTTCCATTGCTTGTATAAACTTGTACAGTTGATCCTTGAGTGCCTTTTCCAAGAGTTGAGAGATTTCCAAGAAGAGTAGTATTTAACATGTTAGTAAAATTGTATTCTATATATGCTGAATTTATTATTCCAGTGTTCTGTATAGTTGCTGTTCCTGCAGTTTGATTAGTAATGAGAGTTGCTGTAGCGGATGTAGTCCAATTTAATGAAGACACATCTTCATCAAGGAACTGAAATACTTGGATTTCAGCACTTTGGGGAAAGTGGGATAAACTAAAGTTATTCTGACCAACAGATGGTTCGAAAACTTCTCGATAATCATCTCCCTGGAAAAGGTCTCGTGCTAAACCAGCTAATTCATTAAGAGCTGCATCAGCTTCATCTGCACTATTAACAGATTTATCAAAATTGACAAGAATGAGATTAACGGCCTTTTCATACCTTGTATGTTCAGCAACTAAGGGTTGAAGAGCATCGAGTCGCATAACTAAAGTATTGGCTTGGTTTTCCCGACCTCTATCCTCATCTTTGAATATATAATCAATAGTTTTATTGAATTGTAGTTTAAATGAGCCTTCTGCAAAAATAATGGTTAAATTTTCCCCTACACCAACCCCTAGTTCTTCTGCTAGGTTTTCACCAATAAGAAATGGATTAGTCTGATTAAGATCGATATTACCTCCACTTTTTGCTTTATATTCCCCAAAACCACTTTCATTAATTGGAACACCAACTAAAGGGACACCAAGTTCTAGTCTTCCTTCATTTGGTTCAAATGCGGTAACACTTAATGATAAACGCCCAGTAAGTGCATTAATTGATTTCAAATCTTCAGCAGCTCGGTTTAAATCCCAGACAGCTGATTCATTGAAGTATGGTTCCTGGACAGGAACTAGTTGAGCTTCATAAGAACCAAGGGTTCTAAGGAAAAAGTTCTGCCAACCAACCTTTGTACTCTCCATACTGACTTGAACACCTAGTAATAAGGATACTCCTAAAGAAATTCCCAAGATTGCATAAAAATTCCTTACTTTTCGTCGTTTAACTGTCTTCCAGGCATATTTCAAAGAAAATAATTTGGGGCTCATTTCGTCTTAATCCATCCTAACACATAATTTCGATCTATAAATTGATAAAATATAATTGAAATTCTCGAATAATTAGTATTTTTTCCTTTAGTAGTGGTTATTTCTCTTTGTTACCAGTAGTAAAGCAATTCCTCAACGATGAGTGCCAACTAGAGTGAAAATGTCTAAAGATTATTGACTAATTCTGTATAATGTAAAGATAAGTAGAATCTTTTATGTATCATGAATAAGGTCAAAATGGTACTTCGAGAAAATCTACCGAAGAGTTAACTTGTGAATATCAATTTTTTCCTCTTCTTCGTCATCTTCTGTAATCATTTGTTTAATTCTCGGAATGAATTCACTTTCAAATGTCTTTAATTCTACATTAACTTCTTCAAGTAATTTTATTGCTTCAGTTTGTTCTTTTGCAAGCGTTTTAGGTAGCCACCACGGTTGTTTTAAATCTAAGACTCTTTTGTAAGAATTAATCCGGGATCTATAGAGTCTTGCCTTCATTACGATTTTTTTCCCTTCTTTTTGAATATCAAAATCTCTTGTTCTTTTTAGCCAATCATCAATCTCATTCAGATTATTGTAAACACTTTCTATCTTATTTTTTCCAGCTTCTAAGATTTGTATAGAGTCTTTAAATTGGATATCTCTCCAAATACGAATATCAGTCCATTTGGAACAAGTGATAAGAAGATCTTCTTTTTTAACGTATTCAGCAAAACCAATTGGGTTCTCGTGTGCTGTAAGTTTGATTTTAAATAGTTTAGCTGGATTGGAAAAAGGAATCAAGATATTAACTAATCCATCTATATATCCAAGAATTAATGCATCAAGATCTAAATCAAATTTTGAATAACAAACATTTGCTTCTTCTATTCGAACTGGTAATTTCTCGGTTGTTTTTCGGTTTGTATCGTAAATCAATAAATTTTGCTTATTTGTGGTCACTATAAATGATCTTTGACGAGAAAAGCGAGTCGCGGAAGTAATTTCCTCATCAGCAGTCAATCTAATTGTTCCTTGATCAACCTGCTCAAGCATTTTCCCTTCTATATAGGATACAGAACCATCTACGTAAATACAAATAATTTCTTCTTCTTCAAAAGCATAATCAGAGGTAATCATTGTTTTTCCGATTTCAGTATCGGCGGAAATTAGTGTTTTGGAGCTTAATTGGAAAGTTGAGATATAATCAGGTTCTAAGATTAATAATTTGTCAGGGTTATACGGATTACTCATTGCTCCTTGAACGTGACGGTTAATAGAAAATTTATCACTTGTCATCCAGGTGCTGCTGTCCCAAACCAGAGTTTCTCCAGTCTCAGAAATGCTGATGACATTTTTTTCAACTGAAAGGATTGAAACTATAGGGCTGGTATGCCCTTCAACAAAAAATACAGATCCTTTTCTAGTTATATCCCATATTTTCAAAAACCGATCCGCGGAGCCAGTAACTAATTCACCCTTTAGGGTAAATAATTGACTTGTAATTACACCAACATTGTCAATAATTTCTTCATTGGCGAATTGAATGAAGGTTTCCTTTCTTTCTAATAATCCATTAAAAACTAAATAGGATTCTACCTCAGATTTTGTCGAGGCATAATCATCTAATTGTACAAAACCTGGAGTGTCACGTTGAGTTCGTAAATAACGGTCTAGCACAAATTCGAGTGATTCTGTTAACTGCCGACTTTTAGAAAAGTCTAAAGGAGTTTCTGCAACTGCAAAAAGATCTTTTTTTTTCCTATAATATAATTGACGATCTTCAAGAATAACTCCATGGATTTCAGACCCTTTGAAAAGTCCAGTAAGTTCTGTGAATGCAAGTAATAGTCCGGCCATCATGTCTGCATCAACAGAATCTTCAGAACTACCTTCAACGCTGAAATGAGTTAGTAATAATCCTTCTGCTGTGAATAACCACAAATTTTGGATAGGCGCACTTGATTGGCTCTCCATGTTATGATTTCCCTTCAATGATCACTCATAGCTTTTTTAAAAATCTGATTTCTAATATGTAATCAAGTAATAAAAAAATCTATTTCTTCTTTGTTTTTGTATGAATTGGTTTGGAGATCAACATAAAATGGAATACCTCCGAATTTCTTACGATGATATGGACAAACTGACAAATGAGGTTTTTAAGCAAATTCAAGCAAGTGGTTTTCAACCTGATGTAATTCTAGGAATAGCTCGAGGAGGTTGGCTCCCAGCACGAATTTTATCTGATTGTTACGACAGTATTGGTCTTGAAGGTGTCGAAGTAATCTCCGTGACCACAAAGTATTATGCAGGCATTGGAAAACGAGCAAAACGTGTCGTTATGCATCAAGAGTATGGGAGATCTTTAGTCGGATTAGATGTACTCATTGTTGATGATGTTTCAGATACGGGTCACACTTTAGATTATGTTCTAAAATATGTTAAGTGGCTAGGTGCGCAGAGTATAAAATTAGCAACAGTCCTTTTTAAAACAGGAGCTATGAAACCAGATTATTATGCTAAAGAGGTAAACCGGGATATATGGATTGTTTTTCCCTATGAACGGCGTGAATTTGAGCGAATAATCTCTAAGGAAGAAAGCGATTAATTTTTACTCTTAATTATAAAAAGATCAATTTGCCTCTTTCTCAAGCTATTTTTAACTGAGAATGCATTCATATGCATTGTGTTGGGTACTTGGTTGCGAAAAAATAGGGGGTTGCAAGTATAGGTGGTATTTCGCCGGCCCAACCTCTCCATTTTTCTTTTCGAGGAAAAAATTAAAATTATTATCTGCATTGAGTTGGAAAATGTTTTCAGGGCACATGAAACAATTTTCCGCAAACTCTGTAACCAATTCCTCTAATAAACCATCATTTGATTCTCCAAATAGACTTTTTTCAGATAAAAATGATGCTAGGATGGTTTTATATCCTAATAGAGGATCATTTCGAATCTCTATCTCTCTTAATATTGTTTGATAAGGTTCTTCTGGACTAATAATTTCAATCTGTCTTTCGATGTGATTAAGACTTTTAGATTTGTCTTATTCTTCAAATTTAACATGTCCTTGGAATTATAAATAGATGTGTAAAAACGAATCATATCATTAAATTTGGAAATAAAAATGAAGAACATTGAACCTGTGAAGAAAGAATGGTTTCACAAGGGGTATAATCAACTTCTAGTTCGAATTGAGAAATCATTAGCTCATTCGAAGTTTTGCTTTAATGTATATGGACAAGATCTCTGCCAAGTTAATATGTTAGACATTCAACAACTTCAAGACTTAACGATGAATGTATTAAACCTTAAATCAATGGATGTTGTTGTTGACCTTGGTTGTGGGGTTGGTAGAATCACTGAACACATAGCAAAAAAAACTCAAGCTTATCTAATAGGAATTGATAGCTCTAATTTAGCGATTCAAAGAGCATTAGAGCGAATAAAGGGAAAGAAATTGCCAATTGATTTTCAAGTTGGAGACATGAATAATCTTTCATTTAAATCCGCATCAATCGATGTTTTAATTACCATCGATGTACTCTATATAGCAGATAACATTAAATCAACAATTCGCCAAATTAAGAGAGGACTAAAACGAAATGGAAAGATTGCTATCTTTCATAGCGAATATGCTGATTCAGATAACCACATTATTAGTACAAATCCAGAAAATTCCCTAATATCACAAACTCTCGAAGAAAATTCCTTTCATCTACAAACATTTGATTATACACAGAGTGAGAAAATAATCAGACAAAAACAAGTGTCTGTATTGAATGATCTTAAGTGAAACTTCCATCAAGAAGGGAACCTTGACATCTTCAAGGTTCGACTAGTTGAGGCAGAATGGGCCCTAAATCTCCTTGAACATGGGAAAGCTAGGCGAATTCTGTATTATGGTAAGCTTATATGAGATCTTTCGTCATTCCTAAGAAATGAATTCGCTTCCATGGAAAGAGAAATCCTCGTTTGCTCGCAAATCGCTCATATTCTTCTATTTCATGATGGAGTCGACGATCCTCAAGAAATGCTCCAATTATAGTGTAGATTGCTAACCCTCCAAAGCTGATCCACCCTAGAATATTCGAAGAAATAATAGCACATCCAATAAATAATTGCACAACTCCAGTATATATAGGATGTCTCATATATCTGTAGAGACCGTTAGTAACTAAAATACCTTCCTCC
>JAEOTI010000253.1 GCA_016839955.1 Candidatus Hodarchaeota archaeon
AAGGAAACGAGGACTATTTGGCGAATACTTCTATTTAGAATATCCTGAAGCACCAATATCACAAAGTAAAGAATATTCTAAGGGATAAATTGCATGGGGGACAAATAATCTTCTCACAACTATTATTACACAACAGATTTTTTATGGTTTCGTGTAAATAACCAAAAAATTACACATATAGGGATAACAGATTTTGCTCAAAGACATCTAGGGGCTATAGAGCATATAAAAATTATGGACAAGAGTTTCATCTCCAAAGCTGACGAATTTGTTTTTATTGAATCCCAAAAATCTGTAACTTACTTTCATTCTCCTTTTTCAGGTGAAATTTTCCAGATTAATAGAGAATTATTCACTAATCCCTCATTATTGAATACAGATCCATTGGGAATGGGTTGGATAATTTGTTTGAAAATTCCTAAAGAGAGTTTTGAAGATCAATTGACAGAAATAAATACAATGAATGAGAAGGAACTAATTATATGGCAAAAAAAGATCGAACAAGATCTTAAGGATTGAGTATGAAAAGAAGGTAGGTTTATGAGGTCAAGAAAACTAGGAGAGCTAACATTTCAAGAAATTAAAGAATATTTAGAAAGATATTCGCGATTAATTTTACCGGTGGGAACCCTTGAGGCCCATGGACCGCATCTTCCGATCGCAACTGATACAATTTGTGCTACTGGGTTAGCCCATGAAATTGCTGAAGATTTGGATGCTCTAACCGCACCCCCAATCCATTATGGAGTTACTAACTCTCTAATTGCTTATCCGGGATCTAATACCATTAAAGAAGAGACGTTCTATGAAGTGATATTTGATATTTTGAAAGGATTTTCAGATTTTTCAGAGATCATAATTTTGAATGGGCATGGTGGGAATAACACACCACTAGATAAAGTACTTAAGGATTATACTAAAATCAATAAAGACCAAAGATTAAGTCTCATTCACTGGTGGGTTCTTGGAAGGGAGATTGCCATAAAATGTCTTCATAAAGGCATTGGTCATGCTGGTTCTGACGAAACTGCGCTAATCCAAGCTTTTTCCCCAAACCTTGTTCTTCCCAATAAAATACCTGATGAGAAACAGGTGACATATATCCGAGAAGGGATCCGATCATATCCTCTCCCTGGGACGATTTTACTTTATTCTGAAGACGATGAATTTACAAAATTACCAACAGAAGATGAATCATTGGATTTTGTGAAGGAATTATCTAAAAGAATAGTTGAAATAATTGAAGAATCAAGAAAGAAATTAGATGATAATTTCTAATCTGGTAGTAATTCCTATTTTTCTTTTAAAAACTGTTATTCCTCTTCAACGAGAGCGTCTACGACATCTAGATCTTCACGGACACGTTTAACTGCGTCTAGCACAAACTCTTCCTTCTTTGCACCAGTGCAAACTATATTTCCAGATTGGAATAGAAGTAGGACTGTTTTTGGTTCTGAAATACGATAAATCAGACCAGGAAACTGCTCAGGTTCATACATGGAATTATCTAGTAATAATGCTGCTAGTTCTAGGTTAATTCGGCAACCAATATTTCCACTAGCCACAACATTCTGAACTTCTACCAGTGGTTGTTTGGGTTGTGAAGGCATTGAAGTAATACCATCTTTGAGCATTTCTCGAAGGATCATTACAGCATCGTGAATTTCTTGAGCGGATTTTGCCCCTGTGATCACCATCTTCCCAGATGAGAAGATTAATGCGGATGTTTTTGGTTCCTTAATCTTAACAACTAACCCAGGAAACTGTTCTGGGATATATGAGACTTCCGCGTGATAAACAAGACCATTGGCGGCTTTTTCAAGGTTAATCTTTAAAAAAAGGTCGACACTTGCTACTACATTCTGGACCTTAACAGAGATAGGTCCGTCTTGAAACGTCACCGAGATTCACCTTTGTCCAGAAATAAATCTAGATTTTTCCTAATATCTTGTTTATTTACAGAAAAAAGGATATCCTGAAAAGACAAAGAACTGCACTCCTGACGTTTTTGTTCTCCCAGGCTTCAGGCTGTATTATTTACTTTTTTGTATTTTAAAAACCCTCGTGAACTACTTATAAGTCCTCTCTAAGAATCGTGAATGAAGGCAGATAAATGTCAAAAGTCACTTTATCTCCCTTGTTAGATTCAAATTCAATATAAAATTAATTGATTTATGTATAACTAATTTTTTCTTTAATTAACAAACAACAGGAACAAAATTCTAAAAGGGTTTCAAAGGGGATTTTCCCCAGTCATAAAATCTTTTACTTAAAAATGTGAAATCCAATGGCCGGAGACTCACTATTTTCATCGGCCCCAAAGAGTAGTCAAGATTCTATAAAATTTAAAAAAAGAATTCCAGAGCCCACAAAACAAAAAGAAGAAAGCATGGAAGATTTTATCGTTTTTCTTTTTTTCTTCGATGAAGCTAAGGGACATCTCCCCCTCGTTACTTATCCGAAAGAAATCAAGGAAAATCCAAAAGAACTCCAAACAATCAAAATACACCCAATTTGGTGGCTTCCTGACGAAGAGGATGAAAATATTGAACCCGCAGTTTTTGAATTTGGCAATCGAGGTTATATCGCAAAAAAATTTCAAGCTTTTTCAAAAAGAGAAAAACATCGCTCAGGAATGGATGCATCGACTTTAGAGACATTTGTCCTTGCAATAGGCGCTCCAAGAGACTTCATATTCCTTGGAATAGAACTTTTAGGACTACTCTATTCTCGAATACTATCAGTAATAGGTGAAAAGCTCTATATTCTCTGTGAGCGAGAATTAGTTTTACGTAAACCATTTAAAAAACCTGCAGATAAAGAGAAGATAGATCAAGGAAACCAAATTGCAAATGAGATTGTACGAATTTGTAGAGAAACTCTACCAAAGCTCTCTGTGAGACGTGTTAAGGAAAGAAAAGATGTTCAAACACGACTACAACAAAAAATGGCTCAATTATTCCTTGAAGATACTAGAACTGCTCCGCCACAGGAAGTAAGAAGTTTCGCAATGGGTGCTAAACCAGAAAAAACTACTGCACCTTCAACTCGAAAAGACTTATTCAAGATTATTTCAAGTGAATCGAACTTTGAAGAACTGAAATTCTTTGTTAACCTACAAAATAAGCACCACACATTTGATTATCTTGAAGATATCACTGTAACCATTTCAAAAGTAAAAGGTTTTTTTGAAATCGATAGCTTTGAGACAATAATTCCTTCCTGGAAAAAAGAAGAAGTAATCAGATTAGAAGTTCCACTGGATTTGGATCCAGACTATGAAATTCTTATCCGTATTTCAGATGAAAATCAGAGCAAGTTGTTTTTAAAGAAGCTTAGACCAAAATAACTAAGGAAAACGCCTTTAAAAAAAAATGAGGAGAAAAGTGAAATGTCTATGGATAGCACATTAGTAAATAACCTTATGTCTCGAGAAATATACTCTGTTAACCATTTATCGACTGTTCTAGCCTGCGCACAAGCGATCAACCATAACGAAGCCCCTTCAGTATTAATAACTCGTCCAAAAGACCCAAACAAAACGATAGAGAATCCTACTTTAGAATCAGGGGAAGAAATCGTTGGAATAGTCACTCCAGGAGACATTCTTCGAAAAAATGTAGAAAAATGTCTTGACCCTTGTGTTGAGTTAGCAGAGACGATTATGGTTTCTCCTGTCATTCAGATTAATCCAAAAAGCAGTGTTAGAGATGCGTTGGGTCTAATGCTTACAAAAAATATTCAGAAACTTGTTGTCTCTGATGATGACAACATTGTAATTGGTACGATTACTATGGCAGATATTGCGGTAGCTTTCCTCTCGGGAGCATGAAAGCGTATCTTTTTTTATGTGGTTTAATAGAAAGCAATCAGGTTGAATTGAAGGATGACAGCCGAAGATTCTGAAAACTTTCGTCAAGAAATCGGTCGAGCAACATCCTTGGCTCGGGACAGATTAAAAGATGAGAAAGGGGCTAATTTTGCAAAATTAAATTCTATGATAATTCAAACAGGCGTCTGTACAAGCTGTGGTGCTTGTGTTGCAGCGTGTCCCAGAGGAGCTCTTGAATTTGATGAAGTTGGGAGGCCTCGTCTTACAGGTAAATGTGATGCTTGTGGCCTTTGCTTACATCAATGTCCTAGGACAATCACCACAACTGAAGGACTAGTTTCATCTTTCATTAGTGCTTATAAAGGGAAAAGTTTAGTTCCTGAAGTTCAAGGACAAGATGGAGGGATTGTTACAACTCTTTTGTTATTCATGTTGGATAAAGGGTACATTGATGGCGCTGTTGTCACAAGAAAGAGCAAAGATGCTGGAAAGTCATGGAAGCCTGAACCTGGTTTTGTAAAGACTCGAGAAGAAGTCCTTGATTCTGCAGGAAGCGTCTATAGTCAAAATTTTACTGTGAAAGCTCTTATTGATGCTGTCAAAGATGGACACAATAGTATCGCTTATGTTGGTACACCATGTCATATTGATGCAGTCACAAAAATGCAAGAATCTCCAGTAGGGCTCGTTCACGTCTTTATGCGTGCAAATATCTTTAAAATCGGACTTTTTTGTATGGATAGTTTTAGTCGCGACAAGCTTGAAGAATGGTTTCAAACTGAAGCTAATATTCCTATTGAAGATATTGAGAAGATGACGATTACTAAAGGAAAATTCAAGATTTATACTAAAGGACAAGAGACACGAGAGTGGCCAGTAACACAAATGGACCATCTTCGTTCAAGTTCATGTTATTATTGTCGAGATTTAACTTCTGAAAACGCGGATATTAGCGTTGGTAGTGTGGGATCTCCTGATGGCTGGTCAACGATTCTCATTCGATCAGCTATTGCAGAAGAAATTCTTCTTGATGCAGTAGACGCGGGTTATATTCAAGTAGATCCATTAACTCGTGTTGGAAAGAAAAATATGTTAAAACTTGCCCAATTAAAAAAAGTTCAACTTTATACCATCTCTCGTCGAAGAAAATTTGTTCTCCACGGAAAAAAGCCTTCTGATGGTCTTCCATCAACGACTAAACCAATGATGGAAGAAACTGCGGCTAGTACTGCATTCCTAAAATTTATACGCCTTCAACAATCTATAATTTCGGAAGACGGCAGTGCAATAAGTTTATTAATCAAAAATGTTTCAGGAATCGTCCTCTTCAATGTCTCTGTTCGGATTTCACATGTCCAGGAATTTTTCGAGACAGAAGCGTGGACAAATGATATTGAGGAATTCTTCCCCGGAGAAGAACTGGAGTTTGAATATCCGAGAGTAAAGAATGACTCTGAATATCTAGTTACAGTTTTGGGTGAGAAAGGTAAAATGCTTAGTAAACGCGTAGACATTCAAAAATTGGTGAAACGCTGGGAAAAAGCAAAAACACCAGCAAGCCCTTAGATCTCAAAAAATTATTGATTAGATTCCATCCAGGTCACAAGGAAATTCAAACTCTCGTGAATTCCTTTGAGTATTAGATCAAAGGACATGCTAGGGACATTTAACTGGTTCACGACTTGTGTTGGTAAGCTAGGGACATGAATAAGGCCGACTAAGCTTTGAAATGAACGTTCTTTAACATAATTTAGCGAATGGAAAAAAATCTGATTACAACCATAGGTACCAGCATGGTACGACATTTTTGCAGGGATCTTCTTGCTGATCAAGTGATTTACCAATTGTTGAACTGGGATTGTTGCAAAATAAGCAGCAGGACCATCAGGAATTAGGACATGATCATCAGGCGTTGAACCACAATTATAGGCTCGCGTTGTCACATGAGCTATATTTAGGGCAACTCGTTCAACATACAAGCATGGATGACCGGATTGCCCAAGATGCAGAATTAATGAGGGGTTAATCTTGTTAAGTAGTTCGATAATACAAGGGCCAATCCTTTTAAATTCTACCGGGATTTCTGCAACCTTAACTTGGTAATTTTTTCCAAGATTAATGTCATCAATCCGCTTAATTACTTCTAAAGAAGGATTAACTTTCCATGCTCCAAAAGGTTCGAACCCAGTAACTAATAATCTTCTTTCAGTCACATAGGTTTCCTCTGATCCTTCAGTTTGCTATGTTTCAACTTTTTGAGGTGTTAAATGTAATTTAATCCGATGCATATTAACTCCAATCTCTGCAGGAGGTATTCCGAGGGCTAAAGCTGCAAGTTCGGTGTAGAAATATACTGGAAGGTTATATTTCACACCATATTCTTTCTGGACTATAAGTTGTCCACTATCGTATTGAAGAAAACAAGTTGGGCATGTTACAACAAAACCTTCAGCTCCAAACCGTTGAACATCATCTAACTTCGCTTTAACAATAGCATAAGAATTCTTAGCGTTCGTACCACGGACACCTGCTCCACAGCAAAGATTCTTTTCTGAATAATCTATTGTTTTAGCACCCAAAGCTTCAACTAATTCATCTAAAGAGTGGGGGTTATCAGGATTATCTACCTGCAATATCTTTTCTGGTCTTAAAAGATGACATCCGTAATGTGTAGCTAACTTAAGATGACTCAATGGATTTGTAACACGCGCTTTAATCTTTTCAAGACCAATTTCTTCATAGAATACCTGATGAATATGTTTTACTTGAATAGTTCCCTTGAATTTTTTACCAATTTCTGCTAAATAAGAGTTAATTTCTTTCTTAAGTTCTGGCTTTTCCTTTAGCTCCACATTGGTTGTCTTCAATGTTTCAAAACAGCCATTACATATTGTGACAATATCTAATCCAACTTCTTCCGCCATACAAAGATTTCTTGCAGCTAAAGTCAGATAAGAAGTTCGATCAAAGGATTGAACGCCAACAGGATCAGGACAACAACCAAAAGGTAGGTCGACAGTTTCAATTCCGAATATTTGGAGTACTTTTCTTGTAGATGCTTCTAAAAATGGTAATCTGTAAGGAATTGTACAACCAAGAAATAAGGCATACTTCATTCACTAACGACCTCCTGAGGAGTTTGACTGACTTCTTTTTGATCATCAATCCTTTTCTTAAATCCTGTCTTGTCAAGAAGTCTTTGTACTTCATCTACATTGGTTGTGGGAACTTCTGGAAGACTAAGTTTCTCTCGACGTTTCAAAATGGCCTTTGAAGGTTCAGACGTGATTCCACTCCCATATACTATTTCTGCTTCTTTTGTGATCCCTTCGGGAGCTTTATAACCATGTTTTATGGCCAAATCTCGGATCTTCATAAAGATATGAGCTAAATCTACTCCATGAGGACAGACATGACTACAATTTAGACAATAACTACATTGCCATATCCGATCTGATCCGAAGATAGATTCATCTGGATTGAGCAAAAGTTCTTCGATAAAGGCTCTTGGATTCATCGAAGGATCAACTAGAAATACAGGACATCCCGCAGAACACTGGGCACACTGATAACATGGACGAAGTTCTTCTACTAACTCTAAAATAAGTGATTCGAGATGACTAAGTTCTGGTGGGACTGGTAAAACATAGCCCTTCGCTTTTTTCTCTGTATATTTTTCTCCTGTAAGTGATCTTCTCATCATCCACTGTGAGCTAGTCTGTTTGTACTCAGTTTTAGATGCAATATGACGTGCAAGCCGACCTCTTTTTCGAGGTAATGAGAAACCTTCTAACAATCCATCAACAATTACTCCTTGGCTTTTTAACTTTTCAGCGAAAAGAAAAGCTTCCTCTTCAGTCTTTGTAGATGAGATTGCTTCTTTTGCTATTTTTTTCCTTACTCCTAATTTTTCTGTAATTTTGATGATAAGTATCTCTTGTTCCTCTTGCGAGAGCATATTGTCACCTCACATCGAGAATTGGAGGTTTTCCTTCTGACATCCCCGGAAACCAGCCTGTTTCTTGTTGATGTTTGAAAGACATACGTGTGATAAGTCCTGCAACATCAATGCCTTTATGGCATGCAGTAGAACATGCTCCACATCCCACACATAGATCCAACATATGATAATGGCGAATTAAGTGAAAAAGTACTTTATTACCAGCAGCTACCCCTAATCTATCAATTTTTGAAAATTCTAGACATTTTGCCTCTGTACAAAGGCAAACTGGGCAAACTTCTCTACATTTGGGCGTGCCACCGTTCTCTGCACAAAGATCACAGCTTTCATAGGCTTTCATGATAGTTTCGAGTCTATTAAGACCCATTTTCTCTTCAACTGGTTCAAAGTAGTTAGACCGCCATTTTTCACCTAATTTAACCATGAATTTGTTTACTTTAGCTCTCTGTTTAATACTGGGATCTTCTGCTAACTCTGCTTCTGCTCTTCCAGAATCAATCGCTTTTTGAAGAAGGTCTCGACCTCTTGCAGTTCGGACATCAATGTAAGTTTTCTTTCCAATATCTTCTTTCTTTACACCCCAGTTACCACATGCGAGGTCTACATTCGAAGGTATTTTATGAATGCATCTCTGACAGTTATGTCGACGTCCGTAACCTTGTTCTTCTAAGTCATCTATCTTGATTGCCTTATGTTCTCCACTTTTAGTCTCAATTATGAGTTTTCCAGCAAGGATCTCCTCAGATTTTACCTCTTCGGGAGAAATGTTATAGACCTTTCGAAGCATTTCAGCAGCAGGTTCTGGTTCGATCGTCCCTCCACAATTTAATCCTAAAATGATCATTTCTTCTCTAGGTTTTTGACCACGGGTAGCATTTAGAATTGTGGGTTTAGTATCACAAGGCTTTGCAGCAAAAATTACTTTTTCTCTTAGACTATTAATGGTTTTATACAAGTTTAAAGGAGCTGTATGAACTGAACCAACGAATTTTGTAACTTCATCTGGTGAACTGACTATTCCTATCTCTCCTTTAATATCACTCACTCGCTGAACACCTACAGCTTTTTCTACAATTCCTTCAGTAAGTGCAGTTATCATTAAAGCAGTAACAGCTCCTCCAGATGCTCCACGAGATCTTATATTATCATCAGTCGACCAAACATAGAGTTGTTGTCCAATTTCAACTTTCATCTATAATACCTCCTAGAGCCATTTTTTCAGTGGATTTGGTCCAAGCTTCTGTATAGTCTCTGTAAATTCCTTTACAGTTTGAGCCCATTTCTCTCCCTCACTAGCAGATACCCATTCCAACCGAAAACGTTCAGATTCAATACCAAACTCTTTGAGTAAGAATTCAAGTTGTTCATAACGTCTTTCAGTCTTAAAATTCCCCGCTAAATAATGACAATCCCCGATATGACAGCCAGTAAGAAGAACACCATCGGCGCCACTTGTTAAAGCTTTTAACATGAAAGCGGGATCAATTCGAGCACTACACATTACACGAATCAACCTAGCATTTGTAGGTTGTTGTAGCCTTCCTAATCCAGCAGCATCTGATCCCCCTAAACTGCACCAATTGCATACAAAAGCCAAAATAGAAGGTTCGAACTTCTCACTGATTTTTTGTTGTGATTCTAAAACAGGTTCAGTTGTCAAAATTGATACCTCCTAAGGTGAAATGGACTCCCCAAAAGCGTCAATTTGATCTAGAATATCAGAGTTAGTGAAATGATGTTGTTTGATGGCCCCAGGTAAACAGTGGGCTACGCAACAACCACAACCTTTACATAAAGCATCAATTATGTATGCTTTCTTTTTATCTTCATCAAATTTTATTGCACCATATGGACAAAGGTCGAGACACTCACGGCAACCTACACAACGCTCTTGATCAACCACAGCAGTAATCGGTTCTATTTCAACTCGTCCAGTTGTAAGAAGTCGAGCTGCACGAGATGCTGCAGCACTTCCCTGTCCTACACTCATCATTATATCCTTTGGTCCCTGAGCAAAACCTGCAATAAACACTCCTGCGATAGTAGTATCAACTGGCGCTAATTGTGGGTGACCTTCCATGAAAAAACCATCTTTATGGAGCGGAGCAGTTAGAATTTTCTGAAGAGCCCCATAAGATTCATTTGGTTGTGCACCAACCGTAAGAACTACCATATCTACATCTAAGTGGTTCATCTGACCTTCTAATGTGTTCTCAACATGAACTCTTAGAGTATTTTCAGGATTTTTTGTTATTCTATTTGGCTTACCTCTGAGGAATTTTATTCCAAAGTTACGTCTAGATCGGTTATAATACTCCTCATAACCTCTAAATGGAGCGCGTATGTCCATATAGCATATCGTAATATCTATTGGATATTTCTCTTTGATTAATTGTGCTAATTTCTGAGAAGCCATGCAACAATAACTATTACACCAGCTAACAGCGCCTTCATCGCCTGTCTCAGATCTACTTCCTACACATAAAATAAAAACCATTGATTTAGGTTGTTGAAGATCTGAAATTCGTATAAGCTTACCACCTGTTGGTCCCGCTGCATTTGTTAACCGTTCAAGTTCCACAGTGGTCAAAACATCGTCATATACCCCATAACCATAGCGATTCCCTGGTGGTGGAATATAATTCTTGAAACCAGTCGCAACAATAATGATACCATACTTATCTTTGATAAATTCGTCTTCTTCATCATAATGAATAGCATTACGTGGACAAACTTTAGCACAAGCGCCACAATCAATACAATTTTCTCGATCTATAATATATTTAGCAGGTACGGCCTGTGGAAAGGGCATGTAGATCGCTTTACGAGTTGTTAAGCCTTCTTCCCATTCATGAGGAACTTCAACTGGGCATTTCTCGGCACAAAGGCCACAGGCAGTGCAATCTTTTAACGAAACTTTTCTCGCTTTCTTTTTTATTGTTATCTCGAAATTTCCAACATAACCCTCAACAGCTTCAATTTCAGAGTTTGCTAAAACTGATATGTTAGGGTGTTGGCCCGTTTTAACCATTATTGGACCCAAAATACAAATAGAACAATCATTAGTCGGATAAACCTTGTCTAATTTTGCCATCGTTCCCCCAATGCTTGCATATTTTTCAACCAAGGTAACTGGGTAACCCATGTCTGCTAAGTCCAAAGCTGCTTGCATTCCAGCAACTCCGGCCCCAATTACCAATGCTTTTTGTGTAACTGGCACTTCTTGTGGGTCCAAAGGTTCAAGGTTCCGAGCTTTCGCAACGTACATTCGAACAATATCTTTGGCTTTCTCTGTACCTTTTTCTTTCTCATTCATATGAATCCAAGAACAATGTTCACGGATATTGGCAAGGGTAAAAAGCCAAGGGTTGAGTCCTGCTTCTGCACAACAATCACGAAAGATAGGTTCATGAGTTCGAGGAGTACAAGAGGCTACAACTACTCGGTTTA
>JAEOTI010000254.1 GCA_016839955.1 Candidatus Hodarchaeota archaeon
AATTTCGTAGTCTTGTCTATTTTAAGTCCATATTGTTCAGCAATATTAGTTGAAAAGCTTGGAGGAAGTACTGCTGCTGAGAGTATAACTTTATCTGCGTTTAGATCATCAAGTGATTGGGTTAATGTATTTTCTACACTAACTGAAAGGGCATCACCTTCATTTTCCTCTATTAAAGCGGTAGAACATCGAATGAATTTAACACCATTTAACCGAGCATCTCGATATATCAATTCAGATAAACCAAGAGTTCTGATATCTTGATGTATAATTGTGACATCCGTATTTCCTGATTCAATTAGTGATGTCGCTTCAGAGATCGCTGTTGTACAACAGTATGCTGAGCAGTACCAACGACCTCCTTCTTCCTTACTTCCGTAACACTGAGAAATAATAATTCTCTCGTTTGTTGGGGGATTTATTTGTCGAAACTGTTTCCAGGTTAGAATTTGAGGGTGTTTAATTTCTTGGTGAGGGAGTTCTTCATAATCTCCTGAAAAAACTACAATTGGAGCTTTAATTATTTGCTTATTATCAATTTTAAGTTCGAAGCTACCGATATATCCTTCTAATTCCGCAGTTTGAACATTTTCATAAATACTACAGCTCTCACGAACAGATTTCACCATCGACTTGAGTTCTTGTTTTGCTTCTTCAAAATTTGGAACCATATATACAAAATCTGTATCATCGATTGCCTTTGGGGTAACAAGAGAAACTTTAATGCCTAATTTTGATAAATGATGAGCTGTTGTTAAACCTGAAATTCCTCCCCCAATTATAAGACAACTCTCAGACAGTGGAATTGTTAGTTTTTCAATAGGTTGAGATTTTTCTAAATTGTGAACCGCACCAGAAATTAATGCAAGAATTGCAGATGTTATTTCTTCTTCTTTTGCATCACATTCTACAAGATATTTCATATCAATAAACGCGGGTTGTTTGTTTCTGTCATGAAAAAGAGGATAGAGATAATTCTGTGAACATGCACAAACAATCGCATTATCATCTAATTCTTGAACTTGATGACAAAGATCTTTTAGAACTATAACGTTTGAAATTCCTGCTATTTCTTTAATAGATTTAGAAAGCCCTTCGGTGTCAATTTTACTGGAGAGTGTTTCACCACAGGTACAAAGATAGACAGATACCATCGTTACAACCTCCATATTATTGAAGAGCCTCAATTATTTCTAATGCAGTGGCTTTGGCTTGGTTAGTTATCTGTGGAATGTTTAAAATAAGCTCTCCGACTCTAAATGCGTTTATTCCTTTCCAAACATCTTCCATAGGTTCAGTAGTGGCTAAATCAGTAGAAAGAACAACAATATCCGTTTCAATATTAATAACTTTTCCAATACGAGTATCTTCTAGAACAGCGTGCATTTTACCGCTTAGTTGCTTCTCAATAAATCCTGGTCTCCCTCTGATGAACTTTACACCTGCGTTTCGGGCATTTATGTAAAGTTCCTCTAAATTTCCCAAAGTACGAATATCCATGAAGGCAACAGTTACGTCAACACCAAGTTCTTTGAGCTTAATTGCATGTTTCAAACTATACGAACAACAAATAGAGGAACAGATTTCAGTTGATCGAACATCCCTGGATCCCGCACATAGAACTATAAGAGTACTCTCAACTTTTGTTCCAGTTGGGCTTAGGAAGTCTTTTACTTTCATTGTATCTAGTAAATTTGCGAGTTCTATTTGTGTAATTACTTCTTCATATTCTTCAAGACCGTAAGGGATGGTTGTAGGTCTATTTTCTGTGAAACCTGTTGCTAATACGACTGTATCGAATTTATGTTCTTCTCGTTTTCCTTGGTCTTCTAAATTGAATGCATCAACCGCACAAGCCTCAAGACACTCACGTTTACACTTTTCTGGGTCACATTTAATATCATCAACCCAATATGCTCTTGGTATTGCTTGAGGATGAGGAAACGAGATTGCTTTCAATGGACAAGCATCAACACAACGTCCACAAGCAATACATTTCGCTGGGTTAATTTTTCGGGGTGCCCATTCAATTGTTGCCAAAATATTACCATTTTGCTTTTTTACATCAGTTACTTTTGCAGGACATGCAATTGAAAGGTTAGATTCAAATTCTAGAGCTGCGCGGTATTGGCATTTTCGAACAGACTCTGCTGAAAAAGAATTCCCTAAAGGCTCATAACACAAAGCACAGTCATTTGTAGGAAAAACAAACCCCAGTTCCTTTAGTAATCCTCCAACTGAATTGCTTTTCTCAACTAAAGTAACCTTTATCCCAAAATCAACTAGTGATTGGGCTGTTGTCGTACCTGCAATTCCTCCCCCAATAACAAGAACTGAAGTATCTGGTTTCAATCAACCTACTTCCTTTGAAAAAGATAAAGCGTGTATTACGAGGAAGAATGTTCTTAAGCTTCTGCCTTCTGAAGGAATTTCGGTTTAATCCTGTGTTGGTTAATTCCTAATTCTTTTTGATCTATTCCCATAGCGATTCCTAGTAATTCGGGGTAAAACATGACAGGTATGTTAAAATCTTTTCCTAAATCCTTTCTCATCAAAAGCTGTCCAACCTCATACTGCAAATAACAAGTAGGACAATATAAAATCATCATATCTGCTCCTGTGCCTTTAAGTGCTTCAAGTTTCTCAGCAGATGCTTTTAATGCGATGGAAGGATCGGCAGTCCGGCTACCAGCACCACAACATAAACCCTTGTGAAGATAGGGGACAGACTCGATTCCAAGAGCGGATATAAGTTCATCGAGTGTGTTGGGTCTTTCAGGATCATCAACTTGAAGTATGTCAGCTGGACGAAGTAAGTGACAACCATAGTGTGCCCCAGCTTTTAATCCAGAGAAAACATCATTGACAAGTTTTTCTTTGATTTTAGGAATACCAATTTCGTTATAGAGTAACTGGTGAAGATGAATTACTTCTGAAGTTCCTTTGAACTCCTTATCTATCTGTTTTAAGTGTTCATTGACATTTTCGTTCAACTCAGGTTCATGAAGAAGCTCATGCCTTGCAACAGCAAGCGTTTCAAAGCAACCATTACAAATAGTAAGAATAGGAAGATTTTCCTCCTCAGCTAAAGCGAGGTTACGTGCAGCTAGTGTTAACCATGTCTCTTTATTGAAGGAATGAATACCTGTTGGATCGGGACAACATCCAAAGGGGATCTCATCAACAAACTCGACTCCGAATTGAGGAATTGTTTTACGAACAGCTAATTCAAAGAATGGTAAACGCCAGGGAATTGTACAGCCTAAAAATAAAGCATACTTCATACAGCTTCAACCTCCTGTTTTGGTTGGGATGTTAGTTTCTCAAGAGCTTCTGTATAACCAGTAGCATCCAAGAGCTTTTTTATCTCATCTACTGGTGGTTCTGTCCATTTTGGTAAACCCCATTTTTCTCGACGTTTTTCGACTGCTTTAGAAATTTGAGCGGTAATACCAGTTTCCATAATTGCTGTAGCTTCTGCTATTAAGGCGCTTGGAGCTTTTCCAATTTTTACAGCAAGATTCTTAATCTCTACAAGGATATGCATAAGGTCTACGCCTTGTGGGCATCTTGCAGAACAAGTTCCACAGAGACTACAATACCAGATATTACTATCTTCAGTTAATACTCCTTCATACTCCCCCAATAGTAACTTCTCAACGAGAAGGCGTGGATTTCGTGTTTGATCAACTCTAAAGACTGGACACCCCGCTGAACATGTTCCACATTGATAACATAACCGTAATTTTATCGCTAATTCCTGTAATTCCGAAATCGCTTCCTCACTTTGGGACATAGATTATTTCTCCAATAGATTCAGTCAAGTTAATTTTTATCAAAATTGCATGTCTGAGGTCTTTTAACTAATCTCAGCAATCGGAAATTGACGACTCATAAAAACTCTACCATCCGTCATGTGGTCAATTTGGTACCACATGACCCATTTGAATTTAGGTTTATCGTTCATCTCGATACATAAATTACTGATTTTTTTCTAAAATCTCAGTAAATTAACAATTTATAATTGTTCTATTTCGTCTAAAATTAGTGAAAGATCCAAGGGACGTTGGGTAATGTTTAGAAAATTATCCAATTGCATAGCACACTCCCAAGCTGTTATAAAGGTCGAAATTATTTCCATTTTTGGTAAAGAAACATTTGACGTAATTGACCAAGTCCCATAGATTATATCACCTAACAATTTTGCTTTCATGAATCCTCCATCATTTCCTATAAACCAACTATTTAGTGTTTGAATATGCCCTATTTGGGCATTTTCATGATTTAATAACTCTTGGAAAGCTGGACGGTCATCAATTCGAATATTTTCAAAGTCGCTCAAGAAAAAAATGAGTGAAGTTGAGACTATTTGCCAAAACTGGTTAGGAATTTGATGTGGCACATTAGAAATAATGAATGAAGCTGTTCCCGGGGAACCAGCTTCAAAAATACGGTTAATAAGATGTTTCATCAATCCTGAATATGCTTCAAAGCAAGAAAAGGTATGTACTCGTGAAGCCTTACTTTCATAGGTTTGCCCTAAAACTAGGGGCCAAATTTCTTCTATTTCAGGGATTCCTGGTAGTAAAACATCTCCTATTAAGACACTAGGTATTGTAATTTTGCCATATACGTCAAGATAAGGAGAAAGATCTTCTTGAGTCGAATCAAGTGGACTGACTATAACATTCTTTTGTTCAACAATAGGTTGTAGACGATCGAGGAGTTCAGAACACCATAAGCAATTAGGTTTGGTGAATACCGTGATCTTCAGAGTTTCCAAACCTAGCTCCATCCTATAAGATTCTGTGGATTGATAATGTGTAACTAAGTCGCTAATTTCTCTTTTACAGATCGAGATTCTTCAAGGATTCCGTCAATCTGAGACAATAGTTGGTCATCTGTAAAGTGAAGTAGATCTATTGCTCCAGTTGGACATCCTGCGGCACAAGATCCGCAGCCATGACAGAGAGCTTCATTTACTTCTGCTATCTTGGCTCCAAGGGATAATGCGTTGTATGGGCAAAGCCTTGTACAGATTCCACAGGAGATGCATAAATTTTCATCGATTATAGGAATGAAAGGTTCAATTTCGGCTTTTCCTTGAACTAATAGCATGGCTGCACTTGACGCAGCAGCTTTAGCTTGAGCAACCACATCGGGAATATCTTTCGGCCCTTGAGCCATACCACAAATAAAGACACCCCTAGTCGCTGTGTCCACTGGAGCAAGCTTTGGGTGAGATTCAAGAAAGAAACCGTCAGAACTTAAGGAAATTCCAACTTTCATCGCTAGGTCAAGAGTATCACTATTTGGTTCTACGCCAGTCGATAGAACTACCATATCATACTCTAAAGTTAGAATTTCTCCAAGTAGGGTGTCTTCTGCCCGAACTATCAGATTGTCTCGTTCAGGGTTCTCATTAATCTCAGCAACTCGACCCCGAATTAACCGAACTCCATATTCTCGCTGTGCGATCTCATAAAATTCTTCGTAACCTTTTCCAAATGCTCTGATGTCCATATAATAAATATGAACTTGCATATCAGGATATTTCTCCCTTAACATCCTAGCATGCTTTAGAGCATACATACAACATACTCGACTACACCAGGGATTACGTTCTACATCCCTACTTCCAACACATTGTAAGAATGCAATTGATTTTGGTTTCTTGCCATCCGCTCGAATAACTTGCCCTTCAGTTGGTCCAGCAGCGTTCAACAATCTTTCCATATCTAGGCCAGTTAATACGTGTGGACTTTTTCCATATTTCCAAAGTAGGTCATTGGAAGGATCATATTGTTGAAAACCAGAGGCTACTATAATTAAACCCGGATTTATTTCAATTATTTTCTCTTCATCATCAAAGTTTAACGCTTCTGGCTTACAAGCTTCCGCACACTTTTTACATTTAATACATTGGTCTATATCTATTATATACTTATTCGGGATCGCTTGAGGGAATGGAATGTAAATAGCTTTTCGTGGTGCAAGTCCCATGTCAAATTCATTTGGAACAGTAACAGGACATACGTCCACACAATCTCCACAGGCATTACATTTCTCTTTATCCACATACCAGGGATTTTGACGAATTTTAACCTTAAAATTGCCTACATATCCTTCAACTTCGAGTACTTCGGAATTTGTAATCAGTTCAAGACTTTCTGCCCAGCTGATATCGCTCATTTTAGGAGTGAGAATACACGCACTACAATCCATGGTTGGAAAGGTTTTGTCGAGACGAGCCATGTTGCCGCCTATGGAAGGTGTTTTTTCTACTAACCAAACTTTGAATCCTTCTTCAGCAAGGTCAAGAGCAGCAGAAATACCGGCAATGCCTGCACCAATAATTAGAACAGATTGGGCTACAGGAACATGGTTTACTTCTAATGGTTGTAATTTTGCTGCTTTACCAACAGCCATTCGAATAAGATCCTTTGCTTTCTCTGTGGCTATCTCAGGTTCTTTCATATGTACCCATGAGTCATGTTCACGAATGTTAGCCATTTCTACAAGGAATGGATTAACACCAGCTGCAGCAAGAGTTTTTCGAAAAGTTTTTTCATGAAGACGAGGAGAACAAGCTGCAACTACAACAGCATCGAGATTTTCCTCTGCAAGACTTTCACGAATGAGATTTTGACCTACCTCACTACACATGTAAGCATAGTTTTTTGCTACTACGTTAGGTAAAGTATTCGCGTAGCGAACAACCTCATCAATATCTACAACACCTGCAATGTTTGTTCCACAATGGCAAGTAAAAACTCCAACTCGTCTGGCATGACCATGTGTCATCGTTAAAACCACAATCAAGCAATTAATGTGAATCGAAGAAATAAGAATTATAGAATTATATAAACTGATACATCTTCGCTTTAATTAAATCCAAAACGGTGACTTTTTGGTACCGACTCTAAGAAAATAGGTTAATATTCAAACGAAATTCCAATAAATAATGCAATAATCCAAGTTACTACATATACTATAATAAAAACTGCTGAAATTTCATCGTTGTTGAATTCTGGTTCTTTTCCTAGGTATTTCCGCGTGTAGAAAAGTATTCCACCAGTTATAATTGGTATACCTACATATGTCAATAAAAGTAAACCAACTGTAACAATTGGATCGAAACCCCACTCGGAAACTAAAACATCATAGATTACCAGAATAGGTTGAGCAAGAATTGCAACAACCAAAACTAATATGGCAATTTGGAAGAGGATAGGTACAATGAAGGTCATAAATGCAATTACACTAAAAACAATGACAAGAATTCCACCTATGATATAGGTCAATAATCCTTCATCGTCATCTGATGCTGTTTTTATTTTTTCCATGGGTTTGTAGGCCTTAGGGTCTGAATGAGCATTCAAATCCTTTGAAGAGGATGTATGGGAAGTTTCATCTTCATCGAAGACAAATTTCAATTTTTTACACATCTTAGGGTTATGGTTGCTTTAGACAGAATAGTTTAATTGAAAAAATAGACTTTATTTCTTTGATAAATAGATTTCTCTTTTCAAATTATTTGAATGGGACATTTACATTGTCCCTGAACAATTAAATCAAATCTAGTCATTATCCATAAATTGAAGATCTCATTGGATATTTCTTTCGAAAAATCCTGTCAGCTTCGATTGACAATCTTCGTTCCACTTCCTGATGATAGGAACCGATTCTTCCCAAATTAGGAAAATTCAAATTTAAATATGGGCCTGCAACTACTGCATCGACTCTTCGCCTCTCAATTTCTCTAATAGGCAGTGGCTTAGTTTTAAAAATATCCTCAATAGCCTGATCTTGAGCCATTTTGCCTTCTTGCAAAGAATCGATTATTTGATTTATGTTTCTTTGAGCGAGAGGGCGGAAACCATAGGAATGCATACCTTGTGTAATCAATTTTAAATCTTGAAGCGGAGACTCTTCTGGGATTTTCATTCCTACTCCTGTGTATTTTTGAGGATTTATTTGGACTAATTTTAACTGATAGCTATTCATTGGTCCTAAAATGACAACATTGCCGCCTAGATCAGACATAACATTCCAATCTTCTGGTGTCTGATCATAATTGTACATTATTTTCTTCATTAGATCATCTAGTGGTTCAATTTCCATTTTTTTCCGTAAATCTTTGTGAGTCTTTTTCAACTCAAACATCCTCTCTTCTAATCTCTCCTACTAGGATGACTCTTTATTAAAGATCATTCTTATGAATGTAGTAATTCCTCCAAATATAATAACTTGGGTATTTTGAATTAAATTTGGATTGTTAAGGAGTTTAAATCCCTTGGATAATTAATGGTTAGAACTTCATTACCTTCTTCAGTAACAAGTACAGTATCAGAATGGCGGAATCCACCAAAATCCAATTCGTAAATTCCCGGTTCTACAGTTAATACCATTCCAGGTTGCAATTTTGTTTCTAAACCTCTATCCAAAAAGGGTCTTTCATGTCCCTCTAGTCCAATCCCATGTCCAGTATGGTGAAGAACCAAATGATCAAATCCACTGCTTTTGAAACTCGAAAAGGAAGCATTGTCTACATCTGCACAAGTAGCACCTGGTTTAATTGTATCTATTGCTGCAGTTTGAGCATTGAGCATAGCAGTGAAATAGCGCTCTTGCTTAGGGGTTGGTTGACCAATAATCATTGTCCGCTCTAATTCTGAATAATAGTGAAAGATATCCGCACTAGCCCCAGTTACAAGTATATCTCCTGCTTTCATTGTTAAATTCGAAAAAATGGCATGTGGAAGTGCAGAATTCTTTCCAATTTGTCCTCTAAATCCGGCATAAGCGGGTAGCATTGAGGGAGACGCATCAGGTAATTCCTTTTGTAATTCTTTTGAAGCTACTTCAGTTGCTTTCAGGGTGACTTCCCCTTCGGATTTTCCGTTAGCACATTCCTCTTGGAGAATCTTGTGAGCCCTTTGACCCCATTTTGCGCTTGTTTTAATGAACTCAATTTCTAAAGGCTCTTTAATAATCCTCAGATCAGGAATAAAAGTTCCACAATCGAGAAATTTCCACCCGTTTAATATTTCAGTGAGTAATGGACCTTCATAACCCCAAAATCCAGGAGCTCCTTTTCCATCTGCTGTGATTATTTTGTCCCCCTTTACTGTTTTTTCCAAAACAGATGCTAGTAGTTTCATTGGATGTTTAAAATCCGGATATTCATAATAATTTTCTATGTTGGTGATCCATGGAACATTTTTTTCCCAATGAGTGATTTCCAGTTGGGGAAGGAAAATTATAGGTTCTTCATCGATGGGAGTAAGTAATGCAATCGGTCTTTCAGTAGGGATAAAACGAAATCCTGTCAAATAATAAATCGTCTTTACACTAAAAAATAAACCTAAATTTGCTTTTTTCTTTTCTAGATTAGAAACTACTTTTGTGAGTCGAGATTCAAAGATTTCTTTGGTTAATTTCTTCAAATAATATCGCTCCACTCTATAGTGGGATATTTCCATGCTTTCTTGGAGGTCTAGCTTTCCTCTTTCCCTGTAACATCTGCAGTGCCTTATAGACCTTCTGGCGGGTAAATCGAGGCTCAATCACGTCATCAATGAAGCCGTGAGACGCAGCAATCCATGGACTTGCGAATTTTTCACGATAGTCATCGATTCTTTTTTGAAGAGCTTCTTTTGGATCCTTTGCACTAGCAATTTCTCTTCTAAAGATAATATTGGCAGCACCTTCTGGACCCATTACAGCACATTCAGTGGTTGGCCATCCAAAAACCATGTCTGCACCGATGTGTCGGCTACACATAACTACATAGGCTCCACCATAAGCCTTCCGTGTTATTACCGTTATAAGAGGAACAGTTGAATCAGCATAGGCATAGAGAATTTTAGCTCCATGTCGAATTATTCCACGATGTTCTTGATCGACACCAGGTAAAAAACCAGGTACGTCCATGAAGGTAAGTAAAGGAATATTGAATGCATCACAGAAACGTACAAATCGAGCAATCTTATCTCCAGCATCTATATCAATCGTACCAGCTAAATGATTTGGTTGATTCCCGACGATTCCTATTGAACGACCGCCAATTCTTCCAAAACCAGTAACAGCATTTCTAGCAAACAGTGGCTTGGCTTCAAAAAAATCTCCATTATCTACAACGTTTTTAATAACATCCCTCATATCATATGGCTTATTAGGATCAATTGGAACAATGTTATCAAGGTCTGGAGATTCTCGAAGTGGGTCATCACCTGTATCAATGATTGGTGGGTCTTCCATATTATTAGAGGGTATAAAACTGAGAAGTGATCGAATTATATTGAAACATTGTTCTTCATCAGTTGCCATTAAATCAGCAACCCCACTCACACTATTATGTATTAGGGGTCCTCCCAGAGCTTTAGACGTTGTTTCTTCACCAGTAGCTGCTTTAATGACCTGTGGTCCAGTAATATGCATGAAACTAGTTTTATCCACCATGATCGTAAAATCAGTAACAACTGGAGAATAAACTGCTCCTCCCGCACAGGGTCCCATTATTGCAGAAATTTGAGGTATTACCCCCGATACCAGTGTATTTCGATAAAAAATATCACCATAGGATCCCAAACTAAGTACACCTTCTTGGATCCTGGCTCCAGCTGAATCATTCAAACCAATAAAAGGTGCACCTTGATCTAAAGCTAAATCCATTACCTTACAGATTTTTTTTCCAAACATATCTCCTAATGCTCCCCCAAAGGCAGTGAAATCTTGAGAGAATAAGAAGACTAATCGTCCATCAATTAATCCGGATCCTGTAATTACTCCATCTCCAAGGATTTTCTTTTTCTCCATATCAAAATCTGTAATATGGTGTGTAGCGAATGTATCAATCTCCACAAACGTTCCGGGATCGAGTAGTCGATCAATTCTTTCACGAGCAGTTAATTTTCCCGCTGCACGTTGTTTTTTTATCCGTTCTTCTCCTCCACCTAGGAATACTTGCTTTCGTTTTTCCCGGAGTTGCTGATTTTGTTCTGATTTTGTCAAAGTCGCCCCTCTGTTTTGTGAATCGTTTTGAAATTATCTAGATATCCTCTTATGACCAAATTTGGAAAAAGATTTTGGATGGAGACTAAATGAATATTTCACTCAACTGAAACTAAGTTATTTCATTCGAAAGATGATTTGAATATTTCGTGAATATATATCATTTATTTGGGATTTTTCGAATTTAGATAACTTTTAAAGCAAAATTATGTGATTCCAATAAGTTTATTCAATGTAGAACAGTTCTTTCACGTCTTACGATATTTTTTGTTAAGAACCATTTGAAAAGGAATTAAAGGTTTAAGTAACAAAATGAAAAACGGAGAAAATTAGATTTTACTTAATAAGAAGAGGGAGTTTTATCAAAAATGAGAAATTATTCTTTTTTTTTGAATTTTTTCTTTGTTTTAATATTCTTTTTAATGCTTTCACACACTATAACCTTAGTAAATAGCAGTATGCTTCCAATTCAAATGAACAATAATACAATAATTGATACAATTTCTTCCAATAATAATTTCACAAGTACAGCAATTTGTTATTTTCAGTCTTATGAATATTCCTCGAATCTTGAAGACATCGAAATTGTTTATGATTATCAATTAGAAATTACTCACTTAATCTGCGAGTTTTACAATGTAAAAGAATGGAAACAGTACCTTCTTCATTTATTAGTTTATAAAAATGGTACTATTGTCTCGAAACAGATTTCTGAAGAATATTCCGCAGTATGGACTTACATTTTTGCTCCAAATGAGGGTGGTGTAAAAGTAATCTGGTATTCGAGTATCACCAACCGTTTAATGGAATATAAATGGACGCCCAACACGAAAGGGGAGGTAAAACTTCTC
>JAEOTI010000255.1 GCA_016839955.1 Candidatus Hodarchaeota archaeon
CATTTAGTGCACGTTTCATGTGGTATCGTGATAGTCCACCATGATTCGGATTTTTTGACTCTCCATACCCTTCAGGAGGGAAAAAAACTTTGGTTGCAATCACTACCTCGTCGCGATTGTCTTTTAACACTTCACCCGTTATTTCTTCTGACCTACCATATGAATATACATTTGCTGTATCAAAGAAATTTATTCCAAGATCTAATGCTCTATTTATAATAGGACGGCTCTCTTCTAAAGTTAAGGTCCATTTCGATATCTCAGGATCACCAAATGACATCATTCCCAAACAAATTCTTGATACTTCTATTCCAGTTTTCCCTAATCTTGTGTACTTCATTTTATTTCAACTCAATCTCTTAGTTTGCCTCTCTGAACCTGTTCAAATTCATCATTTATGGTCATTCTACTACTTGTGGGTTAATTTTTAGGTTTCTTTAAATGGATTCATCAACGATTTATTTGAAGTAAACAGACTCTTCCTACTCTTTCTTCAGAGGTGGTATATATAACTCTCTTAATAACTGGTGCTACTGGCCTAATCGGACAAGAATTAGTGAAGCAAATTTTAAAGGTACCAAAGTATCAGTCAAATCCATCATTGGTAAGATTGTTAATTCGGAAAAGAACTGGATCTCCTCTACGTGAAAAATTTGTTCAAATGGTTATTGATGAAGGATTGGATGTTGTTTGGGGTGACTTAAACTCTGATATTGACGTTGTATCTTTTACTGCAGTTTCTGATCCTAATCAGTCTACTTTAATCCATTGTGGAGCTGTTTTTAATTTTTATCAAGCTTATGATCACCTTTACGATGTAAATGTTAATGGAACTCGTCGCATCCTTGAAGGGTTTCATGTAAATCATATAAAGAAGATTGTTTATGTTTCTTCAGCTGCTGTTTATGGTTCTCTATCTCCTACTAACGATTCAGGGATAACAGAAGAGACACCAATTGAACTTGACCAGAGAAGAAGTTATGAATTAACGAAAAGCATCAGTGAAGAGTTAGTTTGGGATTACAGCAAAAAGAATCCTGATAGGCTTGTTACTGTTGTTCGTCCCTCAGGAGTAATTGGAGGACAAGGTACGACTTCTGATATCTTCGCTCGTATGTTTTTTGGACGTTATGTTCCTCTTCCGAATGGTGGAAGCGAGAAACTAAGTTTGGTTGATGTAAAAGATGTTTCCCGAGCATTGATATTTTTCGTTGATTTCAAACGTGGGAATGGAGAAGCATTTAATCTTGTTTCCTTTACCCCAACCCTTCGGGAATTTGTACTTGAACTTGCTTATGTTCTCCATAGACCGAATATTAAGGTTATCTCCCTCCCTCAAGCACTTTTAAAACCTTTGTATTATCTATCCCGATTGATTCGTTTTTTCAAAAGACCAAAGGAAAACTCATTACTATTACCTATTTTATTTGATAAACTAGGACAAGACGTATGGATTGATAGTTCCAAAATACAGGAATATGGTTTTTATCCCGAAGTAACTCTACTAGAGTCAATGCGTTCCTATCAAACATTTTTAGCTGAGAATCCTTGGTATGCAGATCTTAAATTTTCTATTTCTTTATGAAATCTAGTTTCCTCATTACTAATATAGTAGAAATATAAGGAATATTATTATTAGATCAATCTATGATTGAGAATCAAAAATCCCTTTGCTTTTATTGTGAAAAAATTAGAAAACATGAACCGACTTATCCTACTCGTGAAGGGAGCTTTACTGTCGATCAAACTGCATTCAGATGTGCTTTACATTCACAATTCCAATGTTCTAAATGTAAAAAGTTCCATCATTTTAGCTGGTTATATTGGTGTAAAACGGAGAAAAAACTAATATGTGGAGATTGTAATCCTCCAATTTTAGAGCCTATAATCTTTTGGAAAACAACTTACGCATATAAATTCAAGTGTCCTGATTGCCCAGATGAGCATTTTGATCTATACTATTCCGAATTTCAGGGTAAACATCCTTGGCAGAACCACAGCCAAGAATACACAAAACCAATCATAAGTCAAAACTCGGAAGAAAAAGATTGGGCTCCTACCAATATTCGTGAGGGGAGAAAGTGTTCCCTTGATGAATCGTTAGCAATTCCAAATTCGACTTTAAAATTTAGAAAGGCCATTGGTACGGTGAAATTCCATTCCCCTCTCATTAAACAAGAAAATATCAAGAATTTCGATGTTAAACATCAGTGGGAACAATCCAGTAGTCAGTGGATAAACATAG
>JAEOTI010000256.1 GCA_016839955.1 Candidatus Hodarchaeota archaeon
GAAACATTTAAGGGTAAATCCTCTGAATCTACGACCCCTTTAATGAATCGGAGATATTCAGGAATCACATCTTTCGAGTGATCGTCAATTAGAACGTTTTTTGAGTATAATTGAATTCCCCAGTCTGTTTCTGGAGAGAATAACCGTCTATCTTCCATTTCTGGGACAAAAAGGACAGCATAAAACTGGATTGGACTGTCAACGCTCCAATGAACTGTTCGTTGAGGTTTACCACCCCAGCCTCCTACTTGTGGGAAAAAGCTTTCATAATCCTCCTCCGATATATCTTCTTTTGATCGTCTCCAAAGAGGTTTCTGTTCGTTAATTGGTTCCTTTTCATCTGCTAAAAATATTGGAAAGGGAACATAGTTGGAATAACGGCGTATTATTTCCTTTATACGATAATTGTTTGATAATTCATGAGCATCTTCACGCAAATGTAAAATAATCTCAGTCCCACGGGCTTCTTTTGTAATAATTGATAGTGAATACTCACTCTCTCCGGAAGAAACCCATTCAAATGCTTTGGATTCTGGTTGTGCAGATAAAGTCTTGACTTGGACTTTTTCAGAGACAATAAACGTCGAATAAAATCCTACACCGAATGTTCCTATCAGTGAATCTTCTATATCTGCTTTTCCTTCTTTTTTAAGTTGCTCAAGGAAAGCTCGTGTCCCTGAAGATGCAATTGTCCCCAAATTGTTTATTAACTCCTCTCTTGTCATCCCATCTCCAGTATCTTTGATCGTTATTGTTTTTTGATCTTCATCGAAAGTTACATGAATTTCTAGAGGTAAATCTGGATCTCTCACATTTTCTCCTGTTACTTGCTTAAACCGAATACGGTTTAAAGCATCAACTGCGTTTGAAATAACTTCGCGAAGAAAGATTTCACGGTGTTTATACAATGAGTGAATAACAATTTCAAGAACTTCTTTAGCATCAGCTTGAAATTGATGAATATCGCTGGAATTTTCATTTTCTATGGATTTAGGGGTCATATTACTCTTCTCGATGAATATTATCTATTTTCCACTTAATTAGGAACATATATTTCATTTTTTTTATTTTGGAGAAATAAGTTTATAGAGCTTCTAAAATATATGGGACATATCTAGGATTGTATTAAGGTGATTCGAGCCTTTTTTCCCCCAAACCATGAGTCTTATCGCCCTTGGGGCGAATTTGATGGATTTTCAGTAGAGTCAAGCCCTGAAGTTCCTGAAAGACTAAATATCATTTTAAAAGCGATTAAACGTCAGAAATCACATGAAATAGACATTCTAACACCTGACCACATTGAAAAGAAAAATATTACGTCTGTTCATCGATTAGATTACCTAGATTTCCTTAAAACTGCATCAGAATTTGGAAAAACCTTGGAAGTGGGAATACCCACAGTTTTTCCAGTTGGAAAGCAGAAACTTAATAAGAAATTGTTAGGATTTGAAGGATTACTAGGCTCCTATTTGTTTGATACTTCTGCACCAATAATAGATTCTACATATTCAGCCGCAGTAGAATCCGCTGCATGTGCTTTTTCAGCATCAAAACAAGTTTTAAAAGGGGATCTTATTTCTCTCGCACTTTGCCGTCCCCCTGGGCATCACGCTGGACCGAGCTATGGAGGAGGTTATTGTTTCCTTAACAATGCTGCAATAGCGACAACAAATTTATTATCTAAAATTGAACGAGTCGCAATTTTGGATATAGATTATCATCACGGGAATGGTACTCAAGAGATATTTTACAACACGAATCAAGTCCTTTTTGTTTCAATACATGGTGATCCAAAGGTCAGTTTTCCATTCTATTGGGGGTTTACTGAAGAACAGGGAGCTGGAGAAGGAAAAGGATTCAATCACAATTTTCCACTTGTAGAAGCTACAGGAACAAAATATTTGAGAACTTTAAAATCTGCATTAGAAATAATTAGAAAATTTAATCCTGGTGCGCTTGTACTCTCTGTAGGGCTTGATACTTACTGGAAGGATCCTTTGGGAGAATTCAAACTCAGACAGGATGATTATAAAACGATTGGCAAGGAGATCTTTAGATTAGCCTTACCAACCGTTGTAATTCTTGAAGGTGGATATGAATATCCTGATCTTGGAACGAACTTTCTAAGATTGATATTTTATTAAGGATTTTCGACAGAAACCTTTTCCACTAAATATCGGGCCCTTCTGCCGTCCTTTATTTAGCAACGGAATTCTGCCTCAAAATAATGTATTGTTTTTTGTTTAAATACTCATTAACTTTCAATGTTTTTTTTATATAACAATTTAATGACAATCAAAAGCTGGTAGAAACAATGAAAATATTACCAGAAGTAGAAAAAATAATAGAACGTGTAATTCAAAATCGACGACATCTACATATGCACCCAGAACCGGGATTTCAAGAGTTCCAGACAGCATCATACGTAAAAGAACAGTTAGAAATACTAGGAATTCCTTATAATGATAAAATAGCGAAAACAGGTATTGTTGGAGAGATTCTAATTGATCGAGATTTTCCTACTATTGCATTGAGAGCAGATATGGATGCACTTGAACTTACTGAAGAGACAGGATTAAAATTTCGCTCACAAAATGAAGGGTATATGCATGCATGTGGACATGATGCACACATGGCAATGGTCTTAGGAGCAGCAGAAATCCTTTCAAATAAAGAATTACCGTGTAATGTCAAATTAATCTTTCAACCAGCAGAAGAGAGTATAAAAACCTCTGATTATATTGGAGGGGGAGCAAAATTAATGGTGGAAGCTGGAGTTGTAAATAATGTAGATGCAATTATCGCTTTACACGTTTTTGGGGACCGAAAAAGCGGAATTGTAAGTGGATGGCGTGATATTGTATCAGCTTCAGCTGATGATATTGTAATTCAAATCATTGGAGAAGGTGGTCATGCATCTACTCCTCACGAGGGAATAGATGCCATCGTTCTTGCATCTCAATCTGTACTTGCCTTACAACATATCCGTAGCCGGATGATAGATCCTATTGAGCCAATAGTAGTCTCAATTGGAACGATAAAGGGAGGAACACGACATAATATTATCTGTGATGGGGTAACCATGGAAGGTACAGTACGGACACTCTCAGAAGATATTCGTAATTTAGCATCAAACCAAATCCAACAGATTCTTGATGGAGTAACCTCAGCCTATCAGGGAAAAGCCATTTTGGACTATCAAAGACTTTATCCAGTAGGGTACAATGATCCTGATTTTACAGGCTTTGTTTTTAAATTAGCGGAAAGTATTGTAGGTGTTGACAACATCGATATCCGAAAACATCCCATGATGGGTTCAGAAGATTTCTTTTATTTCGGGGAAAAGATTCCAGCTTGTTTTATGGTCCTAGGCTGTTTGAATGAGGAGAAAGGGATCAAATACA
>JAEOTI010000257.1 GCA_016839955.1 Candidatus Hodarchaeota archaeon
ATCTTACTCTCAGTTAGTATCTGTCGAAGGAATTTATATACTTGTTAAGAAAAAACTTTAATCATTACATCAGGTAACTCATGATTATTTGGGAGATTGACGCAAATAGTAGAGTTTTCTTACAGTGTGAAATTTTATAGAATGATTTAAATGTGTGGTTTTAAGAAATGGAGAGAAATAAAGAATTATCATTCGAAATGAAAGATAGAGAATTAAAATTCTTTTTAATTGAAACTGAATATCAAGCAGAAATCGCTCTGGCTGCATTAGATGAATTAGAAAGATATACAATAGAATTTTATAAATATAAAGAAGAATCTAAGAAACTTAGGGAAGAAAAAAAAGCAATTTGGGGTATAAAAGAACCCCAAAAAAGGAGGAAAGAACAAAAAAAGGTGAATGCGAAAATAGATGCCTGCAAAATCAGAATTTGGCTTTTGATTCAGAGTTTCTTAACTGCTACAGCGAATGTTTCGAAAATATTTTGGCCTCCAGATAAGAATAAAAATCCATCAAAAGCAGAAAGACGAAGAAAACGAGGATTAAAACTAAAGGAAGAGTTGGGAATATCTAGTGATAGTCTTAAGAAGCGTACCATTCGTAATCATTTTATACATTTTGACGAGAGAATAGATAAATGGGCAAAAAAAGAGGGTAATCTATTTTATAGAATCATAGGATCCTTAGAAGCTATCAAAATGGGAAATATTGAACCAAAAGAATTTTTCCATCATTACGATCCAATGACAAAAGTAATCACGTTTTATAGGAATCCTTATCATCTTGAAGATATTAAAAAGGAAATACAAGATATACAACAAAAAGTTAAACAACATCATCTGTTATCACTTAATAAAAGGAATCCAAAACATCGTTAGATGAGAGAATTTACTATTTCATTGACTTTGTAATAAATTTCATAGTTTTAAGGGTGAATGCAAGAGCGATTTGACTGTCCCAGTATCTTAGTATTCCCTCAAAGTTTGATCTAATGGTTTCTTCTGTAATGTGTCAAATATGAGACATTTTTGAAAGTGGTTAAAAAAATGTGGCATATATTGGACATTTTGAACCAATGGGGAGAATAAAACAATTAATAATAATTGAGGTAAATGCAGAATTAATTAGGTTACAATTTCTTTAAAAAAAGATGTAATTTTTTTAATCTATAAGATTTATATAGCCTCTCTTAGAGAGATGTTTCTTGTTGGAAATGTCTGATTTCCATTAGATGGATTTTATTAACAGGAATTCATTTATACTCTATGAGTAATTATATCCGAGAAGATTAACACAAAAACTTGAGAAATCACTCGAAGTGTGAGCGGAGATGAAGAAAAACAATATCGATTTCTCTATTACCTTTGAAAGCGAAGAGCAAGAGAAAGAATACTTACTTGATAAGATTAAGCACAAATTGATGGGAATCGCTGCTTACAATTTAAAAATTGAAGCCAAATTATACTTACAGCCGAGAAGGGAGAAGGTCGAAGAATGGAAAGACCATTTTCTGAAATGGCCTCTAGCTACCTTTAAGCAAAATCTCTTACCCTATTTTATGAGTGAAAGTTTCACATCATATATTTATATTCTAGAACAGACAAGTATGAATAAAATTAGGGATTTATTAAAAGATAAGGATAAATTCAGAAATTATAGTGCTTTTATGACCGATCTAGCTCCTGAATTCTATTTCTACTCTGATAAGGCTGCGATTTTAGTAAAGATAGCTTTGAAGAAGAAATATGAATTAGTTAGAGAACATGGTAAAATGACTGTGAGGGCCTTCGTTCCTTTTGATGACATTTGGATAGTATTTCATTCGGAATTAGGGGTTTTAGAAGTAAGGACAAATAAACCCAATCAAGCAAGATCTATCATTAATCGAATAAAACAGGGATTAGGGATAAACTGTACTAGTTTAAGGTTTAGTTTTGAGGAGATAAAAGCTTTCTTTAAGTGGTTAACTGGAATTTCAAATTCTCACTTCCGTTTTGAATCAGGTGCATTGTCCTCAGCTCAATTTACAAGTGCACTCAAGGAGAATGGTACAAGAGATTCATTATTAGGAACTAAACCTTTTGCAGAAGCCATGGAGAGCGGGAAAATTGTCTCCATTTATGGCTATATCCCCTTTTCTTATATTTTTCCTGAATATGTTGAAAATGATACGGAAACATCCATTTCAGCTGAAGGTTCGAATGGAAAAGAAGAAGAAGAGGAGGAGGAGGAAGTGTCAATGGAAACATCTGGTAAAGTATCGTTTAGTGTAAATTTCATTGAGGGGAAAATCTATTTTTCGACCGCTTTATCTGAAATAGAAGTATCTAATCTGATTAAGGAAATTATCCGACAAGTAGATATTGAAATGCATAGAAAGATTGAAAAACCATCAAGGCAAACAAGGTTTAATCCTTTGGATTTCTCACAGACTTATTGAATTGGAAAAGAATTATGACTCATTACTTGCATCTTTAAATATTAAGTTAACGAATGATTAATTAGTGAAGAGGAGAAAAGTGATATCAATAAATAATAATGAGAAAATTAAATTTTTATCCAAAAAATATGATAGATTTTCTTTTGATAAAATATTGGGAACAGAGACAGAAATTGAAATTCAAGAAGATCTATTGGATAGATTAAAGAAATTTGAGCAAAGTGGACTCTTAGAATTAAAATGGGTTATATTTTGTCCTAATTGTGGTGCTGATCTAAAACATTTCAGTAAATCAATGAAATATAAGAATTTAAAGTGCGAATTTTGTGAAAAAAATTCTATAATTGATCCGAATGTAAATGTTAAGCTTATGGTTTATTTAACAAAACGAGGGAAAAATTTTTTTCGTGGAAAGGGAGAGAAAAATTACTTGGAAGCAATTTGACTATCATGGTGAAATTCTCAAGTCTAGGGAAGATCATAAAGAGGATCTAAAGGAGGTATGGCGGGAAATAAAAAGCAGTGACGATTGGAAACGACTTGAAGAGTTCGGATTTCTTCTTGTATCACATCTTACTGATGAAAAGAAAGTTCTATTCTTTTCAAATCTGAATACATGTGGCAATGAAATTGATTCAATTATTTGTTTAAACAGTGATAAATGGAGAGGAAACGCTTTAATTGAAGCAAAAAACAGGAATAAGGCAAATCCTAGAGATATTGATCAAATAAGCACTCGTATGGATGATATGAATATATATTTAGGCTTTTTAATAACAAAATCAAGATTAACTGGTAAGAAAGGACAGTTAGAATCGATTAAGTTTAAAAATGCGAAAGGAAAGAAACTCATAGTTCCATTACAGGGTCCACATATCAATGAATTTTTTTCGTCTGATGAATCCTCCCAAGATTTTCTAAGAAGAATGATTAATATTTCAAAATATGATGTTTTAAAACTAATAATTTCCCAATAGGGGATTAAGATAAGAGTTTTCCCAGTATTTCTCGATGTGTTGTGATAATTTGCTAAAAATGGGTTCCCAGATAAAAGGAAAAACCAGAGAAATGATTAACGAACCCAACCAGAACCCATAAGCTTCCCAAAACTCATGTTTGTTGTCAAATATTATGTATTGCCAAATAATTAGAGTCAAATAGATTCTTTGAAATAGTAGCCAAATTAAAAGAGTGAGAGCTAAGTGTCTTTTTTTTTTCCCGATCTTTCATCTCCAATAAGGTTTTAACGTAATCTACAAAGGAATTGAGAGAAAACTCTTCACCAGAACCCCGTTTGAAATTTTTCTGAAATACTTTGAAAATTTTAAGCCCATGGTTTCTTGTCCATTCAAAAACAAAGGCTTGTTCAGGGCAATGAGCAAATTCGGGAGAAACAGGATGTTGATAACTGGATCGATCCCCTAAGTTCACTTTGCCATTGATGGTTAACATGTGCTTTCCTGTACAGGATCCTAACACGATATCACAATGATCCCGACCGCCAACCCTCACAAATTGCTCTG
>JAEOTI010000258.1 GCA_016839955.1 Candidatus Hodarchaeota archaeon
GATTTAAAGAAAATATCTTTTCATGGTAGATATTGTTGTGTTGATTATGGATGTAAAGTCCAATATGATGGTGACATATCAGGTTCGACTTATTGTAAGGAGTATGCTATCCAAAAAATTGAAGATTGGGAAGAACTAGAACCTGTAGATCCTAATGATGGAGAATATGGGAACCAGTTAAAAGCAGTTGAACTTCTCTCAAAGGAGCTAGAAGACGTTGTTCCCATGATGGCAACTGTTTTTTCTCCAATCATGGTAGCAGATAAACTCACAAATAATCTAAAAAATCAAATTCGTGAAGCACCACAAATCCTTGAAGAAGCAATATCTATTCTTCAACAGGTGATGCTAGAATTTAGTAAGGCTTGTCTTGATTATGGGGCACAAGGGATTTTCTATGCAAATCAACATGTAAGCAGAAAAGACCCTAAAAGGAACCTTTCAGATAAAGAATTTGAACAATTTTCTGGAATTCCTGATAAAAAATTACTAAATGCGTTAAAAAATAAAGCTGAATTTATAGTAATGCATCTACATGGTCCAGAACCCCGGTTTAAAGAGATTGTTGAATCCTATCCTGTGGATGCAATAAATTGGCATGATCAGACGACATCCCCAAATCTTTTAGAAGCAAAACAAATATTTCAAGGTGTCCTCTTTGGAGGAATCGATGAAACAAAATCTCTTCGTACCGATTCTATAAATCAAGGAGAGAAAAAAGTCTTAGACACGTTAAAAGGGTTTGGGAAAGGTCGTTTAGTTGTAGCACCTGGTTGTGTTATTCCTCAAGATGTTTCTAATGAAAAAATAGAATCTGTGATAGCAACAGTTAGAGATTTCAAAACAACTTCCTAAGAATTATCAAATTCTTTCGCTTCATCTTCTAATGAGTGGCTAAAACGTCCTTTTCGTTCCAAAGTCCGTTTTCGTACTTGAAATTGAACTGGAAAATTAGTAGCTTCACCAACAAGGAGACCAGTTCCAATTTCCAAATCTGGAAGCACATTTAATGAATCTCTATCTAGACCTTCACTAATGCGACCAATAAACTCTATATCATAAGGATTACGAATCCTTAGAATAAGGTGTGTATTGCACTGTGATAGTGCAGTTGTTGAAAGTCTAACTGGTCTTTGGGAAATTAAACAAAGACTGGCATAAAACTTCCGCCCTTCTCGAGCAATGGTTTCAATGATACTCCGAGAAATAGAGCTAATTCCCTCAGGACAAAATTGATGAGCTTCTTCAATCATTAGAAGAAAAGGGGGTACTTTCCTCTTTCTTCGTAAATCAAAGAGCCTTCTGGAAATATAACTGCAAGCTATTTGTTTATGCATTAAACTAAGAATATCTGAGAGATCAAAAATTATTGCTTTACCAGGTGAGAGAATTCTATCTAAAGGAGGATTTTCATCATATCCAAAAATGCGAGAATTGCTTAAAGTATATAACCAACCAAGTAATGACTCTTTTGTTCTTGCTCCAATTGATTCAGCTTCCTTAACACATTCACTAATCTCTCCAATGCCATAGGGAAGGGATTTTTCACGTAGCTTAGAAAGAATTCCATTAAGTTCACGGACTTGCACTATTGACATTTCAGGAGAAAATTCCCGAAAATTCCATGCAGAGAGGTACGGAACGGCAATCTGAAAAAAAGAACCTCGCTCAATTTGAATATTAGGATGAATTGGATTTTCATTTTCTTCATACAGTTCTCGATATTCCCCATGTGGATCAATTATAATTGTTGCAATGCGACCAAGATCCGATTCTCTTAAAATGAGTTCTTCAAGTAGTACTGTTGCAGCATAGGACTTTCCCGCGCCTGAAATCGCTAAAATAGCTAGATGCTTGTGTAATAATCTAGAGAGTAAAGGTCGAATGTCTACTTTTTGGTGTTTTAATTGGCCTAGATGTAGTCCACTTGAAGAAAATCCTAAAAAACTTGACATGATATTTGGGTTAGCGCGAAAGACGTTGGAACCAGGGGAAACAGGAAATTTAACCGCTTCTATACGACTATCCATTCCTGATATTGATCCAAGTGGCTTTGCTGAACAAATAACATAATTCCATTCATCAGTGGGGAAAAGACCCTCTATAGGACGATTTATGCCGAAATTTCGGACAGAATCAGCTGAGGAGAGATAAGTGTTTAATTTTTGAATTTCTCCAACCCTAGATAAGATTATTTTCTCTGATTTATGGCTATCAAGTATTTCTACAAATTCTCCTCGTAGTACAACAATTCTATCGTTTTTTAAAACAAAATCAAGTTTTTGAGTTGTTGGACTACTACTGGTCGCAATGACAGTACCTAACAGTAATTTTGAATTTGTTGCTTCCAAAATGGTAATCACCTAGAATGAAAAAGGATTTCGTTCTCTTTTCTTTCGCATAGTTTCAGGTAGTGGAACACGACTTCCTAAGGTTTGGATAATTGTATTCATTAGATTATTTGGTATTCGTGCTCTCGCGTCAGCTTCGATAAGTGGAGCAGGGAGTGCATAAGTAGAATTGAATTGAGAAAGGGGAAGTAAAAGACTGGCAATCTTATTTGCTTTTGAATAAACAAATTGTAAATCTGTATCTTGAGATGGGGTTTTTCTCTGGGCAAATTCAATCCTTAGTGGTGCATCGTAAGGTGCAGCTTTAAGATAAAATGCATAAACATCAAAATCAGAATCTTTCATCCCAGAAAGCTCAAGAGTTTCTTTTCTTAAACAAAAAGAGCGTGTTCCCGGGAGTAGTAAGTGTGTCATAAAATCTTGATCCCGACTTGAACGTATAACTTGACGATAACTTGTTTTAAGGATAGTTGGAATAGAATCAACAAATAAGGGTAGTATTTTTCCAACAAAATTCATAAAGAACGAAGAACGACTATCTTTTACTACAAAAGCTAGTTTAATGCCTCTGTCTTCACTGTATTCTAGTAATTCTTTTATAGTTGATAAAATTAATTTTGTCTCTTCCTTAAGACGGGAATTTTCTGAATAGTATAGGTAGGAACTAGTTGATAATGATCCATCCATTAATAAAATATCAATGTGTCTGCGGTTTTCCTTCACTAAATGAAGAGCGGTTTTTAACTCTTCATAGACTCGTTTTAGCCCATAAATAATATCGAATTCTTGTGAAGCAAACCTTTCGTTAGATGCATAGATTCTGGGGGAAGGATGTTTTGAGGGGTAGTAAGAAGTTGTGTAAATACCCCGATGAGTGTAGGAAATAATTACTGCAATCGCTCGGATTAAGAAAATATCAATACCAAGAAGTGAACTAGTTTGAATTCCTCCATCTACTCCCACGCAAGTAAAGCCGTTTAAATCACTAGAATGGATTTCTTCTACCAATCTTAGTTGTTGTGATGATCTTGGAAGGTCAATTGAAAACTTCTCAGGCAACGAAGATAGATCTAAATTAGCATCTCTTAATGTTTCACCGACTTTCTTCCGTTCTAAGGCAAGTTTGTGGATTTGTTTGATTAGATCAGCAATTTGATCTTCAAATCTATCTCCAGACAATTCAACAAACAAAGAAGAAGCACTCCACATCTAGTTATGCATTATAGCTAATAAATTAACAGATTCTTTTCTATGGAATCTTATTACTACAGTAAAAGAAAAATTGATTACCAAAGTTTTTACATAAAAACTTTCATACTTTTAGATGGTTTTTATTCAAAACCGGTGTAAAAAAGATCGAAGGTTTAACAAATTTACTTTGGAAAGAAAGTATCGAGATCTAAGAGAGGAAAAAACAGTGGGGGCGAAAGCACTAATTGTGGAAAGAATCACGATTACACCTATCTTAGATGCCGATGAAGATCAAAATGGTTTTATTGTTAAAGGTACAAAGGAAGAGAATGTTGTTTTCCTGATTTCTGGAATTCGACGATTGATAATTTCGTATGGTACGAAAATTCAAGGAAGGACACGAATACTTTGGCTTCGCTCTAAAGCTATGGAAATACGGGAAGATGTGTTCTCAAATTCCTACAATGTAGGAAAAAGAAGCATTGCATTTATGGTCAGTTTTGAAAAATTGAGCAGTGTTATAATACAAGGTGAACCATTACTAACAAAAAATAGCTTTCAAGGACAAATGATACGTTTAACTTGGGGTGATGAAAATATAGAAGTTGTCCCTCAAGTATCAAATACTGAATTCCTTTGTAAGCCAAATCATCGGACAAGGCAGATAGAAGTTACTTTAGTTTGAACTAGGTTGCAATATCAAAAAATAAAGAAAAAAATCTTAGGAAAAATAATCATCTAACGTCCCGAGTCGTTTATCCTGATTTTTGGGTCTTGGCTGTCTTTTCTGGAGTGTTTCTTCAAAAAGTGGTGAAGAAGAACTGTCTAATGTCTCTGAGTTTTTTTGATCCGAAAACTGTTTCTTTAGACTTTCAAGTAATTCAGGTCCAAATCCTGGAATCTGCAAGACTTTTTTTGGTCTGGAGTCAAGGATTTCTCGTAATTCTGAAGGTGATTTAATTCCTGCGCGATACAATAATCTGCCTCGAACTCGACCAATGCCACTAATCTTACAAAGGTCAATTAGTGATTCCTTTACTCCATATTGGATTCGCATTTGTACTTCTTTAGCCAACTTAGAGATCCATAAAGGATTACGATTAACTCGTGCAATCTCTACAATAGCATAGAGTAACCATTTAGCAGTCTCCACGTAACGAGAAACATCTCCACTTCCTACTGCATATTTAGTACAAATTGTTGAAATATGCGTTTCAGAAATCCATTCTTCGAGTAAAAGAGTGATTTTAACTTGAGAAAGGAAATATTCAAACTCAACACTCCAAGGTTCAGGAATTGGTCCAAGGAACTCCTCTTCTCGATTTTCCACTACTGATTCAAGAATTTCGAACTCTTGTTTGCGTAAAAAGGGTCCATTAAGATCTGGAGTAGAAGAAATTAGGTGTAGAAGCGAAAAAGGAGTTATTCCTCCCATTACTCTTTCAGCAGATGCTGTTTCTAAAGCTTTACTCATGATATTAGCGCTTAATGGGTCAATATAAAGCTGACTTACTCTGATTCCATATTTAGTGGCAATTATTTCATTAGGGTTGGAAATGGTGAACTTTCCATGTTCAAGAAAGGATAGAATCTTATCTACTCTTTCTTTAAGTAAGTCAGTATCAAATTGAGCAGATTGATTAAATAACAAAGTTTTCTTCAAAAATGAATTAAGGGTATTTCGATTCTCTACAATCTTTGAGGCAATCAATCCAAGGAGATTTTGTCTTAAAGCAGGTTCAGTAGCTAATTTGGAAGTAACCTCTTCCGGCTTTGCCTTAATGTACTTTTTTGTAAGCCAAGCACCTTCCTTTTCATTTCGGGCAATGAGTACCGCTTCCCCAAATTGATCATACTTTGGACGTCCTGCACGTCCTGCTTGCTGTTTGTACTCCATCACAGGGATGGGTTCTTGTCCTTCGGACGAATATCGCCATATACTATCGATTATAACCCTACGAGCGGGGAGGTTAACTCCCGAAGCAAGAGTTGGCGTAGCTGTGATGATTTTAAGATTGTTACCCCGAAATTCATCTTCTATTATTTTTCTTTCCGATGAACCTAAACCTGCGTGGTGAAACGCGACACCATGTCGGACAAATTCGGACAACTGTTCAGAAATTGGGTCACTTGCTAGTCTATTGATTTTTTGACTGATTTTTTCTAGTTGTATCTTATCTTCTTTCGATAAAACTTTTTTAAGAATTATAGCAATTTTTTTGGCTAAATTAACTGTTTGTCGTCGGCTTGTGGTAAATACTAAAGATTGACCACCGTCTTTGATTGTGTCAATAGCTAACCAACAAACAGGTGAAATTTTACTCGAAGGTGCAGGGCCCAATGATGCTAGTGGAATATTCACTTTTTTTGGAAAAACAATTGTCCCATCATAGAAATAACCTTCAGTGAGAGGGATTGGTCTCCAAGTACTTTCCACTAACTCTGCATCTAACCAGTCAGCAATTTCTTTAGCATTACGTATGGTTGCACTTAAACCAAGGATTTGAGCGTTACTATTTTGCAATCTGGCCTTGGTAATCAATGTTTCGAGGGTCGGACCTCTATCTGGATCATTTAAAAGGTGAATCTCGTCAATCACAATTAGTGTAATCGAATCAAACCATGGGGCTCCATGTCGAAGAATCGCATCCATTTTTTCATTTGTAGTTACGATTAAATCGTTATTTTGAAGCCAATAATCAGAAGAGTCATAATCTCCCGAAGATAAAGTTACACTTACCCCTAGTTCATTAAAACGTTTGAAATCCTCAAATTTTTCTGACGCGAGAGCACGTAGAGGACATAAATAAACAGCTTTTCCTCCCAGTTCGAGAATATGTTTCAAAGCACAGAGTTCAGCAATTAATGTCTTTCCACTTGCGGTTGGAATCGCAGCAATGAGATTGTTTCCCTCTAGTAACCCAGCTCTGATGGTTTTTGCTTGGGGCGGAAATAATGTCGAAACCCCATCATTTGATTCGATGAAGGTTTTAACATTGTCTAGGAGGTCAAGTTGCGATATTTTCATCCCTAGCTACATCTCTTACTGATTAATTACAATTAAATGAAAAAAAAGATCAAATTAACCGACTTTTCGAAAATGTCCTGGTTTTGCTTCATACACCTCACCTTCCCGCTTCAATGTTTGGATATACTCCTGTACGTCGATTTCATCGAGATTAAACTTTTTTGCATGTTCAAGAAGCTGGTGAAGGGTAAATGTTTCTTGTTCTCCCGTAAACTGATCAATAATTTCTCGTAAAGTGGAAATTTTAGTTCTTGTTCTTGTAGAAGTGCCAGTTGTCATTCGATCTATATCAAAGGCTCCTGTTTCTAGATCCACCGCAAGTTCCTTCATTGTGGCAATTATTAAACGAATTGCTGCAACAGCGTCTTCCAATTGCACTTCACTACGAAGACCCATTCGTGCTCGAGCCTCAGATATTCGGATTAGCGCCTCCAGTTGCCGAGGAGTAATCGGGATAGGGCTTGGCTCGGAACCTTTAGAGATTTGACCTTTCGATCGTAATTCTAGATAAAACTCCTGAAGTCTTTGAACTGCATCAGAACCTAGAATAGGAGGAGGTTGTTGTCGGGCATAAGCAATATATTTCTTCAAAATTTCTACATTTAGGGGAGGTTCAATTGGAAGGGAACGGGATTGGTGTAGGTTAAGAATATGGGATGATTTTCGCCGATCTTCTTCTTCTTCGGGGTAATCAGTGATGGGAAAGATCAGATCGAATCGAGAAAGCAGAGTGGGAGGAAGGTTGATGTTATAGGATGGGTCTTTCCATGGATTCCAACGCCCATCTCGGGGGTTAGCAGCAGCAAGCACAGAAGTTCGGGCATTAAGGGTAGCAACGATTCCTGCCTTTGCGATACTAACGGTATGTTGTTCCATCGCCTCATGAATGGCACTACGATCCTCTGGACGCATTTTGTCAAATTCGTCAATAGCTGCAAGTCCTTCATCCGCTAATACCAATGCTCCGGCTTCTAGAGTCATTTCCCCCGAGTCTGGATCCCTGAGCACAGCAGCAGTATTATGTACTACGAAACCATTTACTAAGAAATTATGTGTATGTGGTATAGTTAGATCATAAACAAAGTTTGAATTAGATGGAATTTCTTCAAGAGACTTAACCTCATCCCAGAAGACATCAGATTTTGAAAGGCTTTTTAACATATTATATTTAGCTAAATATTCTTCGTGTTGGTTTTTAACGAAGTGAAAAAGTTGATTCCAATATTTTTTAGTAGCCTGGCTAATGTTTTTGTTAATTTTTGAAAAAATAGGGTAAAAGACTTTAATTGGAATAGGATGATTACGATTCTTCCTTTTAAAGTAGTCATAATATTGCATTCTTGATAATTTTGAATATTTTAAGAATTGAGCTTCAGTCATTATTGATATTGCTTCTTCTAGAAAGTTACTTCGGTGATTGTAAGGTATTTTGACTCGATGTCTTTGCCAATCCAGCTTCAATTTTCTCAGAATCTCAGCTAGTTTTGCGCGAGTAATCCCTAATTTGAAATTCGAAGGGCTGAAAGCAGATTTATATCCAGTAATTTCTCTAGTATTATAATCGTAGAACTTAACTATCTCATTGAGTATTTTATATGCCCCTATGATAACATCATCGTTGCGATGTGTAGTTTTTTCCTGTTTACAGTATTTTTTTAGTTTCTCCTTCTTCAAGGGATGATTAAAATTGATATTGTTCTTGAAAGAAACAAATTCCGCAAATGAGCTAAATGTTAATTCGTATCTAATCTTTTTTCCTTCAATTGTTCTTCCACTAACTAATCTTGTAGTTTTTGGTTGTCGGTCACGAATATAAGAGATTATATCTATTTTCAATAGCGCATTTTGTACAAAAGACACTAAATCATAGCTCGTTGAACTAAATCCAATATGGGAAGAACCCTTTTTTCTCGTAAAAATCCATCCATCTGAATCAAATAATCCCCTTAGAAGATAATAAAGATACTTAGAAGGGTAGCTGAAGAGATCTGAATTAAGCGACATTTGAGGAGATTTCGGTGAAAGAACTAATCCAAATTTGGTGAATAAATGGTAGATTATTTTTGACCAAACTCTACAAGACGGTGGTCTTTCAACGTTTCCTTTCGTGTAGTTGACTTTGAGGCCCAATTTTTTAAAGAATTTCCTAAAATCGTCCAATAATGTCTCTTCTCGATTACTTAAGCCAATTGTTACTCCCCCATATCCTTTTTCTCTTCTGTCAAGGGTAACTCTTCCATCACCAATAATTAAACCCATAATATAGAACCATTTTTCATCCAAAATTCGGGGTAAGTAGATTTTTTGCCCTTTCTTTAATTCTAAATGTAGTTCATCCGGTAAAAGGCTTTCAGGGTCTTCTTTCACAAGTTGAGTTAATTCATTAAATTTATTAACAGAGATATTTCCAATCCGGGACTTATTCTTCCATCTATAAAGAGTATCTTCATCTACGTCCAATTTATTGGCTATTTCACGTTTAGTTAAGTTATACTTTTTGGAGGCTTTCTCTAAACATAATTTCACAATCTCAGAGACATTGATCAGTAAAATATCTCGTGGATAATCCTTGATTAATTCATAAACTGAAGGAACTTGTTTTGAAGGTTCAATTGGTAACATTCTAGTAACTGCAAGCCGATCTTTTTGTTTTAACAACCTTGCAGGTTTCCAGATCAACCCAATTTTATGATCTAAGCAAAGAACGTTTGTTTCAGGAGTTAAATCAATTTTTCTTCCTGTTTTAGAAATTATTTGGATCCATTTTTCTGGACTATTAATTTTCCATAGTTTTGAAACTTGCTGAGATTCTAATTGAAGATCTTTTGAATGATAAGCTTCTATATTACTATCTTCGTTGTTTAGATATTCAAAACCTTCTTTAAACTGAATAATCTTCCCGTTTTGAAATTCTCGGTCAACAACTGTAGAAATTGGATAAATACCATTCTTGAGGAATACTTTACTATTGGGAGCAACACAAAGCCCGGCTGCTGAAGAACCCCGTCCACTAGTATACAATCCTCTAGGGGCTAATGATGAGATACTTTTAAGTATTTGACTGTTATGGACAAAAATTCCATCGGCTATATAGTTATGCACTTCTGGGACTTGGAGATCATACACCCACTCGTCTTCTGATGGTATAACTTCAATTTTTACAACATTATCCCAGTAGATATCAGCGAAAGCGATAGTTTTGAGTACATTTATGCCTTTGTTAACTTTTTTCTTCTTCTCATACGTTCTAACAATTTTTTGAAGGTTTTTTCGTGAGGGATTTCTATCTCCTCTTTCATAATGCTGATAGGTTGTTCTTGGGATAGGAAAGTCAAATTGCGATAATCCTGTTTGTAGTCTTATTTTCTTGATTATTTTACTTACATTGGGAATAATATCCGTGTTAGTATTGGGCTTTTTTTGAGAATTTGAATGAACATTCAACAATCGCTGTTTTCTTTTGATGGAAAATCCTAGATTTGCCTTAAATTTCTTTATTTCATCTTTACCGGTAATGTTCATTCTATAATATGTCCCTTTATCAATAATTTTCTCTTTGATATGGGAAACGATTTCAAATCTTAACAAAAGTAATTGAATATCTTTTAAGAGACAATAGGAAGCAGAAGAAAACTCAATCTTTGGTCTATCCTTAGAAATATGAGCCTCACTATCAAAAAGTGCAATTAAGAATATTTTAACTGTCTCATCAGTAGCCCGCATAATTTGGTTAGGTACTCGTTTATGGCGGGACTTCATTATAAGAGCTGGGCAAAGATTTTCTAAATACGAATACAATTCAGATGATCCACAGTACACATCGTACGCTGTTTTATTCTCTGACTTCCTTTGGTTATAATTCACTCCAAGTTTGTCTAAATGTGATTTATATCTCTCTAATAATTCCTCGTCCGAGTTAGTAAACCAAATGAGCTTAGATTTTCCCTTGTCTTGGGAAGATCCCTCTGCAATGAATAAACCGAGAAACTCTGCAAACCATATAGTAAGTTCATCTGGTGGTTTTAATCTTACAGCATTATTTGACCTACTTAGTTGATAAGTAACAAATAAAGTATTATCCCCGTTAATAGATATTTTTCTTGGAACTGCAATAAAATCTTCTACTTTTAGCTCTTTAGTCTGGATTGCTTGAATAAACCCATCATTGCAACAAAAGAATGGATGACTTGGGGATACTGTTATCTGCCGACCACTCAGAGTTGTAACTTTGTATAAATTTCTTGGTGACTCTCTTTTCCATTGAATGTTGCTTTTTTTAGGAATACTTCTACCTCTTTTGTCCATTGAAAAAAGAAAAGTTTCATTTTCTTCATAGTAACCATCATCTATTACGTTTGTATTCGTTATATTACTATCAATCAAGTCTTTAATTGAAGTTCTCTCTCCTGTGGAAAGCAATATTTCACTCGAAGGTGCTAGACACTTTCCCACACCCGGATCCCCTATCAAAAGAATATTAGCTTCCCCTCGAATTCTCATCCCATCAGGTGTTTCTTTATAGGTTCCTCCGAACAGTAGGTACGCAATGGCTTCTTTTACTACTTCGTAACCATGAATACTAGGTGCGATGGATTGGATTATTCGGTCAATAATCAACGGATCTTTCGCGAGTTCTGTAATGTTTTCTTCATCTTCAGGTGAAATTTCGATGTTTTCATATTGTTCAGTTTCTTTCTTACAAGCTACAGCTTCAAGAACTCGTGAATACGTTGCCAATTGTCCTCTTTTTAGCAATCGTTCAGGATGAGATTCTAAAATTCCTGTAATTAATATCCGATCACCTGGACGCACAGTATCCACCAAATCATCTCTTAGGACAATACTGAAACTTTGAGGCATTTGCCCAGGAGGTAAGTCTTCTGGCTTTTCTTGAATGGTGATCCGCTGCCAATCTACAAAGGTGGATTGCTCCACAAGCAGCTTAAATGGTCCTTTTCTGTTGCATTCAGGGATTGGACAGGCTACTGGAGGATTATATCGGCCTTCTTCTTGAACACGCACAAATTCGTGTCCACAGTTTTCAGCCAGACATCGAAACCATGCTTGTGTTAGAAGAGGTTTAATTTCTGTAGCTCGAGTCACAATTCCTTCTATAGAGATCATTCGACTAATATGGTCAGCTCGAATATCTCTCAGTTTTACCGATGTTCGTTGATAGCTATTAATAAGGCGAACATGAACCATTCCAACCTTTTCCGCAAAATCAGGGTCCTCTACTTGAAATATTTCCCATAATGCTTTTTCTGTGTCCGGTAATGTTTCATTTGGTCTTGTGACTAGTTCTTCCGCTAATTCAGGATCATATCGTAGTAGATCAGAGTAATCTACAGATATTGATCTTTTTCCCTCCGCAGTCATCCTTCGTACATGTTCTAAATAAATCTCATGACCAGAGATATCAATGAACTCGTAAATAAAATTCCTAAAACTACTAACAATATCCAAAATAATATCTCCTCTGAAAAACATTCAAAATTAATTAAATCAAACTAATTCTAACTTATTATGAAGAATTTGGTCCTCTTTTTTGTTTTCTCTTTTTATAATTATGAAATTTATTTAGCCATATGCAGAAGCTAGGTTTTTCAAACTCCTGTAGAGGTCATTGCAAATTAATCATCCATATTTTGATTTCCTACTTCTAAAGAAAGAATATTTTTTTCCCATTCTTCAATTACGCGGGTAATATAATCAAAAAATATTAATTCATAAGCAGTAAGGACTTTTACAGCTAATCCACGATGAGTACGTTGAGAAGCCATTCGGGTAATTTTATGAACCCGGTTTCTTAAGAATCGTCGAAAACCAGCTAACATTCTTTCCCTCTCAGAGTTATGATAGTCTTGGGAAGTCAAATCTGAATCATGTTTAGCCTCATTTAATTGATGCACTAAACTGATGTCTGTATATTTGCCAATTTGTTGAATAGCTGATTCTCGTTGTTCCCGACTAATAAAAGAATAAAGTTGTGAAATATCAACAAAAGGAGAATCAACCCATTCTGCTTGCTCATTTTTCACCAAACATTTTGCTAAATAAAAAGGAAGTTTGATATGTTTGTCTGTTTTTCCCCCATTGAATTCAACTCCTCCGAAATCGATATCCTCTAGATCTGAAAGGAGCTTGATTTCTGTCATTTCTTCTGTATATTCAAAATGAAGACGAGATAATTCATTACTAAGCTCGTTAGCGATTTTTTTTCTCATAGGTGTTTCTGCATCCTTATTAGCAGGTATTTAGTCAGGAAAATGAGCTAGAGACGCAACACTGAGTATCTCATAGATTGGTCCTTTTGGAGTAAGAGTACTCTTTTTCAACCGTATTTCTTGAACTCCTTGATTACCAAATGGCTGATCTGCGTAAGTAGTGATGCTATTTTTTAATTTGGATATTAACGCAGGGTTTGTAAATTTTATTCTCCCAATGGTGAGGTGAGAGGAAAATTTTCGTTTTTCTAAAGGAAAACCAAATTTGTTCATTGAATGGTCAATAGAATTTGCTAGGTTTCTTAGTTGGGTTTTGACATTATCATCTTCTACTCCTACCCATATAACTCGAGGGCGTCTGAGATTTGGGAAAACTCCAATTCCTTTAAATGGAATTTCAAAGAATTTTGTTTTTGTTGCAATCTCAATAAGGGATTGAGCTATTTTATCGATTTTCGATTCCGCTGTTTCACCAAGGAATTTTAGTGTAAGATGAATTAGTGAAGGATTAACTAGGCGAATTCCATTCAAAGAAAGCTCGTTTTGTATCTCTTGGATCGCACTACGAATACTAGATTCTTCAATATCAATACTGATAAATGCACGCAAGTATAGACACCTGGTTTTTTATGAATCCGGTTCACTCAATTTTTTCGTTGCAAACATACTTTCAATTCTTTCAACAAGTAGTAGAGCTGGAACTTCATGAATGTTTATACGAGTTCGTCGTCCTCGAGCTCTTTTTCCCCCGGGTCCAAACTCCACTTTACCTATAAGACCAACTGCTTCTAGATTGTCAATAAAATTCCTAAAAGATGACTCCCCTCTTGGAATCTCTCCCCATTCTTCACACACACCTCTATAGTAATTATACCCATTTGCAATTGAAGTTGCAGTCTCATTCTTATGAACTAGACGCCGAGCTATGCCAAGAAGTGTTAGTAATTCGTGAGTAGCAAGTTCATCTAACATCTCAGATCGTAATTCAGGATATACAATGGCCTTTGCTTCTCGAATAAGCTCTGGAGTGATTTCATTTAATTGATGCAAATCAGCTGACATACCCGCTCTATAGAGAATTTCTATCCCGTGTCTTAGGTTCAATGTTTCATGAGCTATCTCTGCCACCATTTCTACTACATCAGATGAAATGGATCCATCCCTGAAAGCAAGTTTAGCTCTATATTGGAGTATTTCATACATTTCTTCTAATGAATATGGTTTCAATTCGATGAGATCATTAATCCGTTGAACCATTCCTGGTGAAACAACATATTTCCATTCAGACGGTCGACTTGCCATAATTACAGAAACGCGATGTCTACCTCCAAATTCTTCTTCTAAATGTAAAAACCCTTGTAAATCATTTCTTGGAAGAATGCTTGCTTCATCGAGAATTAAAATTATATGTGCGTCCTCAGAATTTAGACGGGTCATAAGAATATGAGTTGTTTCTTCTTCAGAGAAGCCTCGTGCTGAAACATCAAATTCATCACGTAATAAGCTTCTAATAATAGCAATTCGACTCCGGGCACTCCAACAATTACGATAATAAACATAAACTCGAAGGTTGGCTTTCTCAGCAGCTTTTTTTATTCGAGTACCTGAATACCGAATGATTGAGGTTTTACCAACCCCTGCAGGACCTGTAAGGGCAATATTTGTGGAAAATGGTTCTAACTGCCATTTTTGAGGTTCTGAACGGAACAAAGGTCGAAAATTTTGTGCAATTGAGTGTAATTCTTGGTCTCGAAACTTAAGAACGTCAGGAACGAAGGATGGGGATAGAGAACGCTCCCCAGCTTCTTGAAAAACACTTCCTGAATATAAACCACGTTCAAATGCATCTGTCATAAGGGTTCACAACAGTTGTGAATTTTATACTCTAATATTATCAATTCTAATCAAATCTTTCATTGTTTAAACATTTAGTCACCTGTCCGTTTCAAGATTTTA
>JAEOTI010000259.1 GCA_016839955.1 Candidatus Hodarchaeota archaeon
AGCAATTGAAAATCCAAATAAAGAAATCAGGATAACTGCTTTGGGCTTTTCTTTTATTCCAACTTCTATCCCTTCTGCAGAACTACACCTAGAGTTCAGATCAACATCTGTTAATACTGGAGTTGCTCCAACACTTTCAACTACAAGAGCTGTTGCAGGATAAGTAAAATCAGGAACAAGGACTTTGTCTCCTTGACCAATATTGCCAATTCTAAGACACAATTCTAATGCTGTAGTGCAATTAGTAGTTAGAATCGCGTGTTTTAATCCTGTATAATTCGAAATTTCCTCTTCGAACAATTTACCTTTTAATCCTTCTGTCCAATACCCAGATTCCAATACCTCTTGAATGTATTCAATTTCCTTGGAGCTTAGCATAGGTGTAGCAATTTTTATTTTTTTATTATTTGTCACTATATTTCTCAGCTCGTTTTTTCTTATCATTTTCCCTCCATTTTATCAATCTAGTGAGTCCTTCACGTAAATCAATTTTTGTTTCAAACCCTAAATCTTCCCGAGCTTTGTCTATTGATCCGATTCTATTTGTAACAAAGGTAATACCTTGTGGTTCATACTGAATTTCTAAATCTGAATTTGTTAGTTCTAAGAGCATTTCACAAATTTCTTTAATGGTAGTTCTTACTCCGCTACCAATATTGTAAAATTCATCGCTTTTATCTTTTTTTGCTCCAAGAACATTTGCTCTTCCAACATCAACAACATGAATGAAATCATAACTCTGAGATCCATCTCCATAGACAATCGGAGGTTTCCCTTGATCAATTCGATCAAGAATTTTCATAATTACGCTGGTATAAGTACCCAAGTAATCCTGTCGTTCACCATAAACGTTCATGTAACGAAATCCAACATAATTTAATCCATATCTTTCGTTAAATGCTCTGCACATATGTTCTCCAGCAATTTTTGTAGCTCCATAAAATGTTCGATTATTATAGGGATGATCCTCAGTCATAGGAATAGTTAACGCATCACCATAAACAGAAGCAGAAGAAGAATACACTAATCTATTAACTTCGTTTTTTACGCATGCCTCAATGACATTAAAGGTTCCACCGACATTTACATCGAATGCGGAGCGTGGATAATGAAAACATTGAAGTAACCAAAGTGCTGCTAAATGAAAAACAACGTCGATTTCTTTCATGGCATCATTTAAGACGTCGATCTGTCGAATATCCCCACCTGCTTGAAATAATTTAGCACGATCATCTTTCAAAGCATTTTCAATGTTTGAAAACGTCCCACGCACAAAATTATCATAAATAATTACTTCAGAAGGGTTTTCATTTAAAACACAATCAACCACATGGGAACCAATAAACCCCGCTCCACCAATAACTAATATCCTTTTATCCTCTAGTGTATCCATCGTATTCAAACCTATTAAATATTTGATTGTCTATACAGTGAATTATAATCCTTTTTCTTTCTATAGAAAGGCGAATCATTCCCCTGAGATTTCGTTTAAAAAAAATTTGATAAGATTCCTTACAATAAATACTTGTATTCTCACAATAGATTTCTGAGTGTTTTTCATCAATGGCAACTGTTTTTGTGTTCGGGAGAGTGAGAGACCTGTAAATTATTAATTTAGTACTCTTATGACATAATAAATAATTCTTGACTCTTTTTACAACTGTGTGGAAGTGACGTTTTCATACTTGTAGTATGAAAAGTAGTAAATTAATAAACTTCACACTAATTGTCTCTATAATTGCATTGGAGTCGAGAATTACGATTTCTTTCCGCCTCCAAATGTGGATGTGTATGTTTGAAGCTATTAATTACAGGCAATTTTGGTATGCTAGGGAGAGACGTAACGGATATAGCAAAAAAGCAAAATCATGAAGTCATTGATTTCGATATTCGGGATGAGAATAAAAGTGATATAACAAACTTGGAATATGTGTTGCAAGTTTGTGAAAAATTCAAGCCTCACTATATACTCCATCTCGCAGCCTTTACTGATGTTGATGAATGCGAACGCTCTCCAGACAAAGCATATCTTATCAATACAATAGGTACAAGTAATATGGTTCATGCGTGTCTCAAATATAACACCCCATTAATCTATATCAGCACGGGTTGTGTTTTTAATGGTTTGAAGTGTACACCCTATACAGAATTTGATTCACCTGACCCTAGGAGTGTGTATGCAAACTCTAAATATCAGGGAGAACTGCTAATTTCGGCTCATCTTCAAAAATATACCATTCTAAGAGCAGGGTGGTTGTTTGGAGGAAAAGGAGAAGATAAAAAGTTCGTAGCAAAGATTTTGGATTTAGCTCTAAAAACAAAAGAGCTTAAGGTAGTAAATGATAAATTTGGCTCTCCTACTTACACTAAAGATTTTGCTAAAGGAATAATGTTTTTTATTGAAAATGAGCTTTATGGCCTTTACCATCTTGTTAATAAAGGTTTTGCGAGTCGTTATGAAATAGCGCGCAAAATTTTTCAATTTGCTCGAGTTCCAAATATTGCAATCGACCCCGTTTCTTCAGCTCATTTTCCTCTTTCAGCCCCCAGGCCCAGAATAGAGGCCTTAGAAGCATATAAGTTAGATATTATGAATAAAAATCCAATGAGGAATTGGGAACATGGATTGAAGGAATACATTGATGAAATTATCAAAGATAAATCTTACACAACTCTTTTTGAATAGTTTCCTTCTTGTAACCTAAACAAAATTGTTTTTAAATAACCTTTTTTATTGGGATTAAAACGGATTATCAATGTCACACAACTTGGGGAGATTTCCGTCCTTTTTAGAAACTATTGGTGCTTCTATCCCATATTTCTCAAAAGACCATTGAATCATTATGTCAGGATCATTCCAAATTATTCCTCTATCGTATTCAACCATGAAATGCTCTGTAACCTTATAAATAACGTCTACCTCCTCTGTTAATGAGAGAAATCCATGCGCAAATCCTATTGGAAGATAAAGCATTTTTTTGTTCTGTTCTGAGAGTTCAATTCCAAAAAATTTCTTGTAGGTACTAGAGTTTTTTCTTAAATCAACCCCTACATCGAAAATTGCGCCTCTTATTACTCTTACAAGCTTTTCTTGGGGATATTTAACTTGAAAGTGCAAACCTCTTAATGCACCTTTGGTTGACTTTGAATGATTATCTTGTACAAAATCTTTCGTAATTCCAATATCAGAAAAATCTTTTTTATTATAAGCTTCTAAAAAGAAACCTCGTTCGTCCCCATAAACTGTTGGTTCGATAACGAATAGGCCTTCTAAAGGTGTTTTAATCTTTGTGAATTTTGGTGCCATTAGAATCACGAATTAAAACTGTTTTTAACGATTCCTTCTAAATATTTGCCATAATCAGTCATACCAAGTTGTTTTGCAAGGTTCAAGATTTGATGATCAGTTATATACCCGAGGTTATACGCAATCTCTTCTATACATGCAATATATAGTCCTTGTCTCTTTTGTATCGCTTCTACGAAATTACTTGCTTCTAAGAGACCACTATGAGTTCCAGTATCCAACCATGCCATCCCTCGTCCAAAAGGTTCAACTTTCAACTGCTTTCTTTTTAGATATTCCTTATTTATATCAGTAATTTCAAGCTCTCCTCTATCGGACGGTTTGAGTCCTTTAGCATATTCAACTACTTTATTATCGTAAAAATATAGTCCTGGAATTGCAAACTTCGATTTTGGGTTTGAGGGTTTTTCTTCTATTGAAATTACGTTATAATGTTCATCAAATTCAACCACTCCAAATGGTCTTGGATCTTTCACATAATAACCGAAGATTACGGCTCCTTGCTTTAATGAGGCAGCGCGAAGGAGAATCTCGCTGAATCCTTGCCCATAAAAGAAGTTATCTCCAAGAACCAGAGCAGTAAAATCATCATTAATAAAATCTTCACCAACAAGGAACGCATCAGCAAGCCCTCGAGGTTTATCTTGAGCTTTATATGAAAAAGAAAGCCCAATATCACTTCCATCACCAAGTAACCCTTTATAGAGAGGTATATCACTTGGTGTAGAGATGATCAGTATTTCTTTGATTCTAGCTAGCATTAAAACTGATAGCGGATAATAAATCATCGGTTTATCGTATATTGGAAGTAATTGCTTTGAAAAAGCTTTTGTGCTAGGATATAATCGTTTACCTGAACCACCTGCAAGAATTATCCCTTTCATCAGTAGTTTCTCCAATCAAATTCCCCAATTCCTCTGTTTATAAAAAATTTTCTCTCTTTCGTTTTCCTAATTGTTCAGCTATCGCAGTTTGATAAATGAAACTATTTAACTCTCAAAATTAAAAATAAAATAGCTTAAAAATAATCAATTGCAAAAAATTCTGAATTTTTAGCCACTTTAACCGCTGAGGGAGATTCCTAAAACATTTGAAACTTTTTTTTCTATTGCCTTTTTATAGCGCTTTTACTTCCTGCCTTCATATTAACAGAAATTTCTAAGAAAGAGTTGAGATATCATTATAATGGCGAAAGACATTTATCTATCCTGATTCAATTAATAATGAAGACAATAAAATTCTTAAAACATTATAAAGATTAGGATCAAGGTTATAAATTGAATTTATTCAGATTTAACACAATAGAGAGGTTTATTGAAAGAAAATACTATAAAAAAATCTTTTTGGATGTTGGAGAAATTATATTTTGGATCTTTTTATTATCTATCTCTTTAGTTTTCATTTATATTCATGGTCCTATCCGTGTTTCTGATGGTTATTATGGATATGCCCAAATTCTAAAATCTCAAATTTTCGAGGGCTCATATCAGACAGCTATATCCCCAAATGATCTTCCAGGTGGAATTAAATAT
>JAEOTI010000260.1 GCA_016839955.1 Candidatus Hodarchaeota archaeon
CAATGGGAATGGGGTTATAGATGAAGAGGCAGATGATTTCATTGAAGATTATGGACTTTTTTCATTCCAACCTATTGAATATAGCCTTCAGAGTATCTCAAATGACACTAACCTACATTATATCTTACTGAATACCACTGATGGTGTATTTGCTGCCCATATCTATCTTGTAGAGGAGTTCGTTTATGTGGGAGATGTACTAGTTTCCCCTACTCAAGCAAAAATCGATATAGAGATTTCTAATTATGAATATGTAAATGAAAGCTCTCAATTAGCCTTGATAACAAAGCTTTGGTCAGAAGAAGATTACAACGAGAAAGAAGAAACAAATGATGAGAAAGATGGATACTCTTCTGATGAAAAAGAAGTAGCTGTAAAAAGTAGTCAATATTCAGGATTTTTCAGCTGGAAAGAAACTGCACTAGTTGATGGAGTAGAAATGGAAGTAAAAACAAAAGAATTAGAAACTGAATCTGAAAATTTTCAAAAGCTCTTCATATGTTATCCAAGAGGAACACATATCTATCATGACCCAAAGATAGGAATCTTCTTTATACAAACTGTTGTCAGTGACTTACCTGTTATTATAACCTGGTCAGTTATTTCTGTAATCGGAGTTCTAGCCATAGCTGGTGTAATTCTTAAAAAACGTAGAATCCTATAAAATATAAATAAATTTTTTTATTTTACAAATTTGAAAAAACCAGAAAAAAAGAAAATAAAGTTATTAAAGTCAAATGCATGTAATAGTTAGGAATTATAATAATCAAATCTAAAGAAAAAATTCTTGAGGTAAACTTACTAATAAATTGAGGTAATCGAAATATGAAAAAGAAAACCATTATAGTTGGACTTTTTCTTTTAACTCTATTGTTATTCAACCTCAATTTTGGATTTGGTACTGCAACTAACTCGATTAGAGTTAAGGATGCTGATGAAGATGAAATAACTGATGATTTTGAAGAATACAACAAAAGGGATATCGAAGTCGATATAGAATCTAATGAAATTACTGTTAATTCAATCAGAAGAAATGAACCTAATCAGGATCAGATGAGAATAAATATTGTCTATGATGTAGATGGTATCCAATTTCAAATTAATTATAGAATAAAGCCTGAGTCAGAGTTCAGTATCCTATATAGTTTTGTTTTTAGGGAACTCATTGAATATGTTGATCTTGATTTTAATGGAATTTATAACCCTGAAATTGATCAGAATATCCAAAATGTATCATTAAAAGAATTTTCTACAGCCGCATATGAAACTTCAAGTATTTCATCTGATACCGACTTGCATTACATTAGAATTCAAACAGAAAATGAAACTTTTGCACTCCATATCTATTTAGCTGAAGAATTTACTATTCTTGAAAATGCACTTATCACATCTGCTCAAGCAAGGACTGATATTGAAATTTCAAATTTTGATTATTTAAATGATAGTTCTCAAGTGGCATTAGATATAAGATTAGACTCTGAAAGTGATTTTCAAGTAAAGGAAGAGACGGAAGACGAAAAAAAAGGATATACCACAGATGAAAGCGGCATAATTACTACTTTAACTGGAACTATTGGATTTTTAACGTGGTGCGATAATGGAATAATAGATACTGTTGAGAATCCAATATTATCAAGTGAAATATTAGATGATAAATCAAGCGAACATTCACAAATATACCTGAATTATCAACGGGGAAATCATACTTATCATTGTTCTAAGTTTGGAATTGAGGGATTATTATTAAAAGAACCCTTATCTCCAATGACTATCCTAGTAATTTCAATAATAGTCGGTTCTGTTAGTGCTGTAGCGATTTACTCAGTATATTTATATAGAAAAGACAGCTCCAAGCAAATTGATAAGAAGAAAAAACTACAAGCCATTTCTAAAACACAAAAACAAGAATTCGATAAACTTTTTGATAGTAAGATCGCTCTAAAAATGCTTGAAGAAGGAGTTGACTTAGAAACACTCTATGCTAAAGGTGACGTAAATATAACGGCGATTTCGGAAGATTTCTATGAAACAATAAATCGTCTCAATTTAAAAGGAAGCGAAAGAACCGAATTTATCAGAGAAATGCTAAGTTTATCTCCCTATGAAAGAGATCAATTCCTAAGAGATATGTTAATTTAATCCCATAAAGGCTAACAAATACATATAATGACATTTGAATTTTCACAGCATGAAAAACTGGTTTTAGACATTGTACAAGATTATCTTAGTCATAATAAGTATTTTAATATGGTGAAAATAATCCCCTTCATCCGATCCAATCTTAAAACCGTATCTGTGGACATGAACGCCCGTGCAGTTGAAAAAATTCTTGGTTCATTGGTCAAAA